>NZ_JAVRHP010000013.1:0-54146 GCF_031846505.1 Autumnicola edwardsiae | reverse complement strand
GATTATCCCATCTTCATCCTGAACGCAAACCAGTTTAGAATCATCCAGCCATGCAATTCCCGAAACTTCCTCCAGAATATCTGGTAATTGCCATTTTTCCAGGATCTCATATTCAGCAACAAAATTAGCTGGAGGCTGTTTCCTGTTATCAACAGTTACCATGAAGATTGCGGTAAGGCCAAGCACCGCCATTATTATTAATATTGCTATTTTATTCACCATAGGTAATTTCATCTTGAATTAGTCCCAATAATCGATATCCAGAACTTCCCCGGCTTCTGAAACCACAATTTCCTTATCCGCCAGTTTTTTATCGAGTTCCAGTTGGAAGTAGGTGTTTTCACCATCTTTCAGGACCTCTACATCATCGATAGTATAATCTGCGTAATCTGCTTTTATTTTTTCTAGCACGGTTTCAGGAATTTCTTCCAAAGAGGCATCATGCTTAATTTTAAAAATATCGCCCTGCTGATTAATGAGGGCCGTATATTCCACATTATCACGCTCAAATTCTACCTCAAAATCTGAATTTTGTTTTTCCCATTCCACATCTGCTGCTTCAGGGTATTGCTTTTGAAAAGCGTTCAGCACAACAGAAGGTACCTGGTTTGCCGCAATCTGGTCTTTCATGTTGCAGGAAGAAATTGTGATTGCCAAAAGGCTTGTAAAAAGTATACGTCTCATATTTTTCATTTTTTAATTATTCAGTAAATATGAAATGTAAAACTGGAAACAATCTGGAAACAATGTCACAGCAGGTTTTTTTACCATTGTTTTAACTTTTATCATCGTAAAATTCCACAATAAACTGGTGCCGGTCATCAAAATTATAAGATATACTAAAATCGTATTCATCTGCAATTGCTTTGGCTATGGCAACCCCGAGTCCGCTGGAATTTTTATTATCACTAAGCTTATAAAACCTGCTGAACAAATGTTTTTTATCTAATTTCTTCTTACTGGACAAATTTGAAATATTTACCCGATTGCCCCCAATTTCAATCTCAATATTGGTATTGGGATCGCTGTGAACAATGGCATTTTTAAGCAAATTGGTAAAGAGGATAACAGCCAAATCCCTGTTCATTTTTATATATATTGCCTGCGATACATTTACTTGAATCTCCATACCCTTGTGCTGAAGCAAATCTTTAAATTCATCTTTAAGATGAAAAATCACTTCATTAATAAGTATTTTTTCCTCTACTGCAAATTGTTGATTTTCTATCCTGGAAAGCAACAAAAGAGATTTATTAAACCTGGTAAGTCTTTCCAAATTATTCAGGACCGAAGCCAAAATGGTTATTTCCTCTTCTTCTAATTCAGTTTTTTCAAAGAGCAACTCCAGTTTGTTTATACTTATAGCCAATGGCGTCTGGAGTTCATGAGAAGCATTCTCAATAAACTGCTTCTGCCCTACATAGCTGTCCACCGATTTTTGAAGCAAGCGCTCAATGCTCTTATTCAGAAGATGAAATTCTTCAATGGGAGTTTTTTCAAAAGCAATTTTATCACTTCGTTCTATATTAAAATTCTTCAGCTGGTCTATAAGCTTGTAAAAAGGGTTCCAGATCTTTTTCAGCACGATGTTGTTCAGGATAAGAATGGTAACAATCAAGCCGAAATAAAGCCACAGCAGGGAAAATAAAAGATCTTCCACAAGGTCATCTTCCTCGACCATCGAGGTAATAACCTTAAGCTTAAAATATTCTCCGTTTTGATAAAAAACCGTTTCCAGAAGTCTTACCGGTTCAAAATCTTCTTCATTTTGCATATACATCAAGGTGTCCCGGTAACTTTCCTTAAAGTTCTTTGCAGCCCGGGCACGAACTTTTTTAATAGTATAATAGCCATCGCCAAATTCATTTTTGGCAAGAACTACAGGATTTTCAGCAGCCCTTTGGATCACCAGGATTTTCTGGTTTTCCAGACCATCGTCCATGCTGTCATAGATCTCGTCCAGCATTGCAAAATAAAATAGTACGGCCCAAAGCGTGAGCAGTAAAAAAAGGATCCCTGCAAAATATTTTGTGGTGTAGTTGAGTAATTTCATTTTTCTGAAAGCCTGTATCCTATCCCGTAAACAGATTTTATTTCAACCTCAGATTTGTATTGTTTCAGTTTTTTACGAAGGTTTTTTATCTGGGAATAAACGAATTCAAAATTATCTACCTGATCTATGTGATCTCCCCAAACCCGCTCTGCCAGTGCTGTTTTGGTTACCAGCCGGTTTTTATTGGAAAAGAAATAGGAAAGGATGTCAAATTCCTTTCGGTTGAATTCCACCGGTTTATCCTGAATAAAAACATCACGGTTCTCGAGATCCAGCTTTACATTTGCAATCTGGACAAAATTGTTTCCATCAAAATTGTTACGCCGCAGCACAGCCTTTACCCGGGCGGTAAGCTCTGCCATGTGAAAAGGTTTTGGCAGATAATCGTCGGCACCAAGGTTAAGGCCGGTAAGTTTATCATCCAAAGAATCTTTGGCCGAAACAATTATCACATTATCTGAAAGCTGCTTTTCCTTCAGATATTTGAGCAATTCCAGACCATTCTCATCAGGAAGCGTGATATCCAGAAGAATACAGTCGTAGTTATAAACTCCAATTTTATTAAGGGCAGAATGATAATCGGCAGCGGTTTCTACAAGAAATTTCTCCTGCTGCAGCCCCTGCTTCATATTTTCGAGCATCTCTTGTTCATCTTCAACAATAAGAATTTTCATTTAAAATATTTGGGTTAAAATAGCACTGAAAACTGGAAGAAAACGGGAATTTTGAAAAATATGAATTTAGTTCAGTTCAACTTCCAGAATATTGGCCGGGGCGCGACGGCTTTCATTAGAAATATAAAGTGTTCCGCCGGGATCAAAAGTTAAACCCTCTGGCTGCTGAAATTGTTCAGGGTCCAGAAGATGTATTTCTAAAAGATTTCCCTGTGGGTCGAAAATTAACAATTTTGGCTGGTGTCCTTCCAAAACGTAGATATCTCCGCTAACAGGATGAATCTCTATTTCCGAAGGACGGATAATCCTTTGGAAGCCATTTCCTTTAAGGCTGCTAAAGATACTATCTTCGGGATTAATACTGAAGATTGGGTTTTCATTCATCGTCATACTGCTTAGATCAAAAGAAAAGACTCCTTTAGAAGCAGGATTTTCCTGTTCTGTATCTTTTACTGTGAGCAGTAATCGGTTGTTTTTGAAATCCAGCGCCATGCCCTCTACGTCTTCTTTGTTTAAAGGTGTTTGGTATTCATTAACCACAGGATCTTCTTGTTTAAAATTTATTACCTGAAAAATCAGGCCGTCACTGCGCATTACATAAGCATCGGTATTGTTAACAGCAACAGCTTCATAATCTCCCGAACCAGCAAATTTTAATTCAGAAACAATTTCTGAAGAGGAAAGATCATAGATAAAGATAATTCCGTCTTCATCCTGAATACAGGCGATGCGATTATTTCCAACCCAGCTTAAGCCGGAAACTTCTGCCAGTTCTTCGGGTAAATCCCACTGCTGTTTAACTTGATAAGTTTTTTTAGAATCATCAAAGGAAATAAAAGCGTTATCCTTAAATACAAAATAAAGGAGCGCTCCCACTGCCAGAATTGCGGCAATTATCCAAAGTACAGACTTAATCATTAGAATTTCCTGTTTAACGAACTTCTATAACTCGTTTTCCCTAAAGTATCTATTTGCCACGCCACTCCAAAATCATTAACAGTTTTTTGCCATATTTCCAGAGCCGTTGTTGAGGTTAAGATTTATTAAATATAAGTTAATTATCTACTATTTAATGCATAGTACTGTCACAAATCTAAAGTTAAAAATTCTCTTGAATATAACCTTTAAAATTTTAGATATGAAAACTTCAGAAAACATTGCAGGATTTAGAGACGGAGATTTAACACACAGAAAATCATTCCTGAACATTCAGCAACCTTCCAACAGGGGAAGCTGGTATAGCCGAAGACGCTACAACTAAAAGAATAACATCACTCAGAATTAATAGTCATCATGAAAATTTTAGAAACTATCATTCAGAATCCGGACGGTTCGCAGGCTGGGTATTTAACCCATAGAAGACCCTTTATGAGCATCAGGCAAAAGAATAACCGCGACATGTGGTTTAACAGAAGGAACTACTGCAATTAAAATTTAAAGCAAAAATTATGCACTTACTTCCAACATAGCCGGGACGCAAAACGTCACCGGCTATTTTTTACTTCCTTCTACCCCTCTTGCCATATTCTAAAATTTAGCTTAAAATGAATTTATATTTTGGAAGTATTCGTTTATTTGTAGCAGTCTCAGTTTACTATGCTATCAAAATTAAAAACGTCCCCAAAATTAAAGTGGTTCCTGGTAATTTTATTAGGTTGCCTAACACTGGCCCTACTATTTTTCTTCAGTATTTACTTTGGGATGTGGGGAAAAATACCTTCTTCGGAAGAACTTCAAAAATTAGAACAAAGTAAAGCCACCCAGGTTTTATCTTCAGAAGGAGAATTAATCGGGAAATTTTACATTTTCGACAGGCAGCCCATTACCTTTAAAGAACTACCGCAACATCTTGTTGAAGCCCTTATAGCGACTGAAGATGTTCGTTTCTTTGAACATGACGGCATTGACAACCGCAGCCTTTTACGTGTATTTTTTAAGTCTATACTTTTACAGGACGAATCTTCTGGAGGTGGAAGCACAATCACGCTACAACTCGCAAAGAATATCTACGGAAGAAAAGATTATGGCGCCTTCGGGATTGTTATAAACAAAGTCCAGGAGGCAATTATTGCCGACAGACTGGAGGATCATTATACAAAAGAAGAAATTCTTACCCTTTATTTTAATACGGTGCCGTTTAGTGACAATACTTATGGTATTGAAAGTGCTTCCATGAAGTTCTTCAACAAACATACTTCAGAACTAAATTTAGAGGAAGCAGCAGTTTTAGTAGGAATGCTCAAGGCCTCCCATTCTTATAATCCGCGGATTTTTCCTGAAAGAAGCAGGTTGCGACGGGATGTGGTATTAATGCAAATGGCCCGCTACGGCTACCTTTCCGAAGAAAAAGCCCTGGAAACTAAACGGAAAGATCTTGTCCTCGATTACAGGAATTACAGCAATAATAAAGGCCTTGCCCCCTATTTTCGGGAACAGATAAGAAAAGATGTAAGCAAAATCCTGGATACACTTAAAAATATAGAAGGCCAGTCTTATAATATCTATCGCGACGGACTCATAGTACACACCACCCTCGATCATAAAATGCAGCAGCTGGCTGAAGAAGCTATGCGCGAGCATATGATGGACCTGCAGCAGCAACATGAAACTTCTTATGGAGATAATGCTCCATGGTTGCAAAATAGAATTCTCGAAGATGCAGTAAAAAGAACTGAATCTTACCAAAAACTTAGCAATAATGGCCTGAAGCATGAAGAAATCATGCAGGAATTACGAAAAACCAAACCTACAGAACTCTTTAGCTATAACGGTTCCAGCACTAAAAATGTGAGTGTTATTGATAGTGTGGCGCATTACCTAAAATTTCTTAATGCAGGAATGCTGGCCGTACAGCCCGAGGACGGAGCAGTCCAGGCTTGGGTTGGCGGAGTGGATTTTAGGTATTTTAAATACGATCATGTCTCGATGAGTAAAAGGCAGGTGGGTTCTACGTTTAAACCAATCGTCTACACTGCCGCTTTAGAAAGTGGAATGGAACCCTGTACGTACTTTTCTGCTGAAGAGGTTACTTATGAAAATGGATGGACACCGGCGAATTCATCTTCCGGCGACGATCCTCACATGAATTATAACCTAAAAACAGCCCTCAGCACTTCCATGAATACTATAGCTGTAAAAGTGCTAATGGAAACGGGAATAGGTAACGTAATTCAGGAAGCGCGACAAATGGGGCTAGAATCTGATCTTCCGCAGGTACCTTCTATTGCCCTGGGAACAGCTTCATTAAGTATTGAAGAACTTACAGGAGCTTATACCAGCTACGTAAATAATGGAAAGCCCAGTAAACCATATTATATCACCAGGATAGAAGATGGAAATGGTAATCTTCTTGCCTCCTTTAAACCTGAAGTTGCCCAAACTCCCGCTTTTAGCGAAACCACGCGGCAGGTAATGCTGAATTTTATGCAGGCAACAGTAAATGAAGGAACAGCGACCAGGCTGCGATCCACTTACGGACTGAACAATGACATTGCAGGTAAAACCGGCACCACACAGAATAATAAAGATGGCTGGTTTGTAGGAATTACTCCGAATCTGGTTACGGTAACCTGGGTTGGGGCAGATGATCATAGGATAGGTTTCAGAAATACGGGAATTGGCCAGGGGGCAAATTCTGCATTGCCAATTTTTGCCAGGCTTATGCAAGAAATGAATCAGTATCCATATTTTAACAATATTACCAATGCACGCTTTGCCCCTGTTTCTTCTGAAGTTGCCGAAATGCTGGATTGTGAGGAAAAAAAGCGCGACGGATTCTTTAAACGCCTCTTTTCAGGCTCTGACGATAATGAAGAAGAACAACAGGAAGAAAAAAAGGAGAAAAAGGGATTCTTCGGAAGGCTTTTTGGTAAAAAAGACTAAAGAGGTCCTCCAAAATTGACAATTTTCATCCTGTATAAATCTATCCGGTCATTTCCGGACCGTCTTCAAAATATAAAAAAGCCGATATTTGCCATTTTTGAATGGCCTCTTAAAAAACTGCTTCCGCAGAAAAATTAAAACTCCTTATTGATCTGCATTCTTAGTTTCCTCGAATAATCTTCTTCTAACCAGTCCCTGTAATTCTTGGTACTCTTACTAATGCAATAAGAATATTGCTTAATTCTTGAAGAAATATCGTCTTTAAGCTCTTTTGCGAGGATACGGGCATCAAAAACATCTTCACTGTTCTCCACACACATTTTAACGTGTTGATCCATAGACCATTCCAATACGGTTTTGGATTTCAGTCCTTTCTTGATCACTTCGTCATAGGCACTCTCCACATCATAATCCACCTCTTCAGAATTGGCAAATTTCTCTCGTACTTCAGGTGGCATCTGGTACTTAAATTCTCTTTCTATCTCTTCATCACTAAGAAGATTTTCAAAATAGAAATCAGGAGATCTAAAAATTTGTTTCCAGTCCACAGGAGCGCTCCAGTTGCCAAAACGCGCAAGGTTGTTCCCCAGATCAATTACATTAAACTCCTTTTTTCCAGGTAATACACGCGATCCCCGGCCAATCATCTGGAAGTAAAGTGTAAGGGATTTGGTAGCACGATTCAGGATAATGGTGTCTACAGTAGGTTCATCAAAACCAGTTGTAAGAATACTTACCGAAGTTACAATAGCATCTGGTGTGTGCTTAAACCACTTTAAAATATCTTTTCTATCCTGTTTGCTGGTGGTATTGTCCAGGTGCCTGACTTTTAGACCGGCATTTCTAAAGGTTTCATAAACTTCTATTGAAGTATTAATACCATTGTTGAAAATAAGGGTTTTCTGTCCTTTAGAACGTTCCATATAGGCATTCAGCAGCTTTTCCTGCATCGAGAAATTCGAATACAGTTCTTCTGAAGATTTTACCGTATAATCCCCGTTCATCCCTATTTTAAGCCCGGAGAGGCCCACATTGTAGCTAAAAGTTTTTGCTTTGGCTAAAAAGCCTTTTTCTATAAGTGAAGATATAGAATCCCCAACAATAAGCTCCCGGTAATTGTCCTTCATAGGAAGTTTAATATTGGAACTTAACGGAGTCGCGGTTACGCCCAGGATAAAGCACTTTTCAAAAAACTTGAATAACTTCCTGAAGGAATTGTAATGCGCTTCATCAATAATTACCATTCCTATGTTCTGCAAATCCAATTTTTCGTCATGAAGACGATTGTTTAAGGTTTCCACCATAGCAACAAAGCACATATAGTCTTCCTGGTCTGGAAGTTCTTTTACTTTACTGTTTATAATTTTATTGCGAACACCAAAGTCGGTAAGCATTTTAGAAGTTTGCTTACAAAGTTCTATCCGGTGCGTGAGGATCAAGACTTTCTTTTGTGTACGCTGAATGTACTCCCTTACAATTTGTGAGAAAATAACTGTTTTCCCACCTCCTGTAGGAAGCTGGTAAAGTAAATTGTAATGCTCTGGATGTTCATCAATAACACCAAAAATTTTCTCTATGTCCTTTTGCTGGTAGTCATATAGCTCTTTCTCTACTTTCTTATTCTCAATTCCAAATGTCTCGATTTCCATAGGCTTTATTAAGTCTGCAATTTTGCAAAAATAGTAGATTTTTAAAGTAATATAAAATCTTTTGGATAAAATAAGATTTTAATTTTTGTGTATGCATATCACAATTTTTTATGTAATTTTATGATTATCATATAATTACGATATTTTGTAACATTCTATTCTGCACTTCGTCTTTTTATAAACGGAATGGTCACCGTGATTTCTCCCCACTTCCAATCTTTAATTACTATAAAATGAAGGGAAAAAATTTGGTTTACCAACGTTACAGAAGGTCTTTAGAGAATTGTAGTTTACTCTCAGAGATGGATGATCCTACTTTTAAAAGTCTAATCTCTCTTTTTTATGAGGAGAAATGGCCTAAAAACACCTGTTTTATAGATGAAAACAAGTTTTTGTGTAAGTTCTTTATAATTCTGCAGGGAAGAGTAAAGATGTATCAGATCGATGAAATAAGTACTAAGGAAGTAACCTTATTCCTGCTCACAAAAGGAGATTTTATGGATCTATTTTGTCTTTTAGACGGTAGCAGGCATAAAGTTTACTATCAAAGTCTTGATGATGTAAGGGTTCTAGCTGCACCCATGGAAAATTTACATAAATGGCTTCAAAAAAATCCGGAATATTATAAAAATCTTTTGTCCTACGCTGGTAAACAGCTGCGCATGCTGGAAGATTATGTTTCAGATATTACTTTTACCGATATTTCTACACGATTATTAAAGCTCCTAATTACCAACGTTAATAAAGATTCCAACAATCTGGAGTTAATTAATGATCTTTCCAATAAAGAAATTGCCTTTCTGATAGGTTCTACGAGGGCCGTAGTAAACCGCCATATTCAGAAGCTAAAGAAAAATGGCTGTGTTCTCACATCGAGAGAAAATCTCCAGGTAATGAATCTCCCCCTGCTTATAAGTCTGTTGGAAAAGAAAAGCACAAATTCCTAATTGTTAAAAACTGATTTTGTGCTACTTAGGTAGTTTTTAATGGGTGTTAATGATGCTACTTTTAGTACTCACTTAAAAACTTCTAATCATGAAAAATGCAATCACTCTTTTAATTTTAGCAGGTTTCTTCCTCTCTTTCGAGACAAAAAATATAGACTTGGAGGAAGTTAAAGTAAAGCCAACAGAATCTTTTACAAAAAACCTGGAGACAGCAAATGACGAATTCCTTATTCCAGAAGAACTTAATGATAAGTTTGAAATTAACGCCATTGGATTTATTTGCAACAATTTTAAAATGAAGGAATATCTTCAAGAGAATCAGATGAAAGGTTCAGACTCCTATGAAGTGACCTTTAAGAGCCGCAAAGGCTTTCTACGGGCCAACTACGACATTAATGGTGACTTGGTAAAAACCGTACAAAGATTTAAGAATGCGGCATTACCGTACGAAGTAAGAAATAAAATATTTAACGAATACCACGGATGGGATATAACCAAAAGCACGTTTTTTGCCATAGGAACAGGTGAGAAAATGGATAAAGGCTGTTATAGAATTATTGTAGAAAAAGGAAATAGAAAAGAGCGGATTAAAGTTCACGTTACCAATAATTCTATGAATAACACCCGGAATGCCCTGGTTGTAAATTAGATCATTTTCTATTTTGAATTAGTACTGGAGAGAGGATTTGTGTATAATGTAAATCCTCTTTTTTATTTAAAAAGATCTGACGATAAATATCGGTCGCCCCTGTCGCAAATAATACTCACTACCAGACCTTTATCAATTTCTTCGCATAACCTAACAGCGGCTGCTGTTGCTCCACCACTACTCATTCCGGCAAAAATACCTTCTTCTGTAGCAAGCTTGCGGGTCATTTTTCGCGCTTCATCTTCATTTACTTCCAAAATTCTATCTACTTTTTTGGCATCAAAAATTTTAGGTAAATAAGCTTCAGGCCATTTCCTAATTCCTGGTATGCTCGATTCGTCTTCAGGCTGCACCCCTACTATCTGAATCTCTTTGTTTTGTTCCTTTAAAAAAGTGGAAGTACCCATAATCGTCCCTGTAGTACCCATAGACGATACGAAGTGGGTTATTTTATGGTTAGAATCTCTCCAAATTTCGGGTCCGGTGGTATTATAATGTGCTTTCCAATTATCGTTATTACTAAACTGATTGAACATAAAAAAATTTCCTGTCTTAACTTTATCTTCGGCATAATCCCTTGCTCCTTCTATACCGCCGTCTGCATCTGTAAGGGTTACTTTTGCACCATATGCCCTCATGGTTTGTACTCTCTCTATAGTAGAATTCTCAGGCATTACAAGTTCTATATCCAATTTAAAAATACCGGCAATCATGGCAAGCGCAATCCCTGTATTTCCACTGGTGGCTTCAATAAGTTTTGTTTCTTTTGTAATCTCCCCCCTATCCATGGCATTTTTAATCATAAAATAAGCTGCACGATCCTTAACACTACCTCCCGGATTTTGTCCCTCCAATTTCAGGTAAAGTTCTACATTTGAATTGTTAATCAGCGTATTGGCTTTTACCAGCGGAGTATTACCAATTAACTTTATAATAGATTCATTCATTTTTGAGCAGCTTTTTTAATATTTATCCGTGGATTGTGTGAGACCATGGAATCAGCAGGAACAGAAGCGGTAAGCCACACATTTCCTCCTACAATGCTGTTGGCGCCAATTATTGTTTCTCCTCCAAGTATAGTGGCATTGGCATATATAGTAACATTTTCTTCTATTGTGGGATGCCTTTTTACACTTCTCATCTTGCGGTCTACATAAAGGGCGCCAAGGGTTACTCCCTGGTAAATCTTTACGTTGTTCTTAATAATTGCAGTTTCCCCGATTACAACCCCGGTTGCGTGGTCTATAAAAAAAGGCGTTCCTATTTTAGCTCCCGGGTTAATGTCTGTACCCGTTAAGCGATGGGCAAACTCCGTCATTAACCGCGGTACTAGTGGAAGTCCAAAATTGTAAAATTCATGACTTAACCTGTAAATGGCGATAGCAAAAAAACCGGGGTAAGAAAGATAAACTTCTTCTATAGAGTTTGCTGCGGGATCGTTAACTGCAATTGTACGGGCATCTTCGTTTAGCTTCCTGAGCACTTCCGGAAGTTTTTCCAGATATTCTGACCATATATCCCTGCAGGGTTTATCTGGCAACCAGCAAACAAGATCTGCCAGTTCTTCAAAAAGCTTTTCCAACTCATCAATGTTTTCCGGAACAGGAGTGTCATTATCAAAAAGAGTATAAAAAAGCTTACGTGTGAATTCTTCGGTTTTCTCCTTAATAGAAAACCTGAGATTCGGATTTCTTTTATTTTCCTGAATCTGGTCAATTACCGATTGTTTATTTATTACAGCCACTGTTTACCGGAATTTTTATTTGAAACTCAAAAATAAACAATAGCAATCGAATTTTAGGCTATATTCTAATAAATGCTGTTGATTACTGAATAAAGAAAATTGCAGTATTGGTCTGGAAATTTATGAGTTAATTATTTGCCAATCTGTACACATTCAAAGCTGTTTTCCACGTAAATTTAGTATAAGATATTATTATTAACCATAAATATTTTAATCATGGCAGAGAAATCAAAAAAACAGGATCCAAAGAAAAAAGATTCTGAAAAAAAGCAGGCTCCTCAAAGGCAAGGGGAAAAGATGGACAAATCTAAAAAGTAACATCATTGCCATTATTCTCAGGCCACCTCACAAGGGTGGCCTTTATTATTTCATAAGATTTATAATTTTACAATCTCCTGAAGCATCTCAAGGGATTAAAAATAAATTCTAAATACTTTCCTCTTTCTTTTTCAGCAAATCGGGTAATAGTATCTTTGCATTTCCGAAAAAGTTAAGATTGAAAGAATACTACAGATTTTTACAAACCAACTTCAGAAAAGTCAGTTTTGGATGGCTGCTAACCTTCCTTTCCAGCTTTGGACAAACCTTCCTGATCTCTTTATATGTTCCGGAAATCATTGAAGCTTTTGCAATTTCTGAGGGAGGATTTGGTGCTATTTATGCCGCCTGTACTGTAACTGCTTCTGTAATTATGCTAAGTGTGGGGCATACCGTAGATCATAAACCGACCAAAACAGTAACCGCTTTTACGGTGTTAAGCCTGGCAATTGCAAATATAATACTTGGTTTTTCCTACCATATCGCATTTTTATTTATAGCACTTATAGGGATGAGATTGTGTGGACAGGGTTTGCTAAGCCACATTAGCATGACGATCATGTCCAAACGCTTTACAGAGAACCGAGGTAAGGCCCTAAGCGTTTCCTCCCTGGGATACTCTGTTGGTGAAGCTATTTTTCCTGTAATAATCGCTTCTATTATAGCCTATTTCGACTGGCGTATTGCAGCAATTGTAAGTGGCGTGGCCCTCCTTCTCTATCTTATCAAATTAAAGTTTACAAACCTCGAAGAATTTGATCAGGATTTATCTTCAGAAGGACGACCTTCTGCATTTTCACTTCTAAAGGATTACAAAAATGTAGTTTTCGATAAGCGATTCGGGATAATGATGCCTGCAAGTTTTATCTTAGGATTTACCAATACGGCGATCTTTTTTTACCAGTACGTGTTTGTTGAGGACAAAGGATGGTCTCCGCAGCTCTATGCCACCTTTTTCACCGTTTACGCCATAACGAGGCTAATTTTTTCCTTACTCGGGGGAAGCTGGGTAGATAAAATATCTGCAAAAAAGATGTTCAGGTTTTATATTATCCCAATGAATATAGGTTTGCTTCCGTTCGCATTTATGGAAAGTATAATGGGAGCGCTCATCTTCCTTATCCTGGCCGGGGTAACCAGCGGCATGTCTGGAACTGTGAAAACATCGGTTATTGCGGAAATCTACGGAATTAGAAAAATGGGCGCCATACGAAGTGTATTTAGCATGTTTATGGTTTTAAGCACTGCCCTGGGGCCTTTAATTGTTGGATTTATGATTGATGCAGGAATTAGTTTCAGCACAATTATGCTCCTACTTTTTGCTGCAATGGCACTTGTAGTTCTAAATTGCCAGAGAATTGCAAAAATAAAACCTATAGGGCAGGAAGTTAAAGTCTGAATTTCATCGCATTAAGCTGAAGTGGCCTTTAATAGTTTTATACCCCTCAATATAAATGTGGTACCAGTAATCTGAAGCGGGCAATGCATTTCCTTCAAAAATTCCGTTCCAGGAAAAGTTTTCCCCATTGCCTATTTTCAGCAATTTGCCATAACGGTCAAAAATCCTTATTTCTGAAGAAGGAAAATATTCTACTCCGTTTAAACTGAAGGTGTCGTTATATCCATCATCATTTGGTGTAATGAACTCTGGTATAACTATATGCGGAAATTGTCTTGAAACTGTGGCACAGCCGCTGAGATCCCTTATGTATGCAGTGTAAATTCCGCCGGAAATTCCTGTAAAAACATTCGAATCCTGAAAATTTGTACCATCCAGCGAGTACTCGAATGTACCGCTATTTGCCGGCACTATGGTGATTGTATTTTCTTCAGAAATAATATCTGCTATTGCGGCTACATCTGTAGGTGAAACCGAAAAGTTCTTAACTACCTCACAACCTTCCGCAGTAGAAATACCGACGTTATATTCTCCGGGGCTATCAATTATAATTGTCTGGGAAGATTCCCCGGTTGACCAGTTGTAAGACATTCCCGAAACCCCGGCATTGAGTGTAAGGGAAGCGCCTGCACAAATTTGCCAATTTTCGTCCTCTACCTGCGGCGCTTCGTAAATAGTAAATTCTACCGCAGTTCTTGGACTCACCTCACAATCGTAATTTGTTTTTTTTGCTTCAGCATAATAAATACCGGCACTTTCCGGACTGAAAGAAGCGGTATTTTCAGCAATTAAGGTACCACCTGTAGCAGCATCATACCAATTTACGGTTTCATCACCTTCAATTTGCACAGAAAGCTCCGGAAAGGGCTCTCCGCTACATATTAGTATATCTCCATTGCTTACGGGAGCCTGCGGCGTTGGCACTACATTCACAAAAAAGGCTTCAGAAGCAGAGCTGCAGAGATTATTGGCAAGATTCACCTCATCTTCAGCTACTTTTACCCTAAAATATGTAGAAGTGCTTATTAGATCGGATACATAACTATCTCCCGTAGCGCCTGCTATATTTTGCCAATTTTCGCCATCCTCACTTTCCTGCCACTGGAAAACGTGACTTTGATAAATAGAATTATCTGGTGTCGCACTTAATTCCACATTTACCGGAGCATCAGATCCACAAACCACCATTTCTGCTCCGGCGGTTTCTTCGGAAGTAACAGTGGTCAAATCTCCACAGGACCTAAAAATAATATCATCTATTGCAAGATCATTACCGCAGCCACCTTCGCCATTATTGAACATTTTTAGGATTACCGAGTCCTGCCCTGCCTCACTCTGGAAAGTAAGCGCATACTGCTCCCAAGCCGGACTTGAACGAGAAGCGATAGCACCGGTACTACCTTCTTTTAGAAGCTGTGTATCGGTTTCGTCCCAAATCTCAAAACGAACATTAATTGGAATCCCGCCATTGGGGCAGTTAGGATTTTGCCTGTTATAGATATTTATCAGGTATGCTGAAAACTCGTAAGAAGTATTTTCACAGAGGTTGGTAATTTCCGTTTTATAAAATTGGCCTGAAGTAAAATCTGCATTAACAATTAGTGCCCGTTCATTGGAAAGTGTAGTATTCGGCAAAAAACTGTGCCAGGAATTTATTTGCTGTCCCACACCTCCCGCAATCGTGTACTGCCCGTCCTGTGGATCTCCGGTCACATAAGAGTAACTTGTTGTACCGAAAGGAAATGGAGAGCCGCTGCCGTTACCCGAGCCAAAATCCTCATGAAAAATAGGATCTCCTTTACTTCCCTCACAAATTGCAAGTTGGGCAAATGAGGATGTACAGCTAAGTATGAAGAAAAACAAAAAGACAAACCTGGTCATTTTTCAAATGTACAGGAAATTACCAGGATTAAGAATATGAACAGTTAATGAAATTGATCCATTAATTTTTCGAATCGGAATTTATTTGGCCATTCCTGCTCCTGAGTGTTTACTTCAATTTTATGCATCCTGGGAATAAATTCTGAAGCCAGATTATTCGCAAGTATAAAACCGCAAGCTTCCTCAAAAGATTTATACATGCTGCGGAAAAAAGCTTCTTTGATTTCGCGGTCTGCGGAAAAAGCCTGGGCTATCTCGATATTATAAAGCATAACATCTGCAAGTAAAAGAGAATCTAATCCAAGCTTCAGAAAATGTTTTATATGTTTTTGAGCAACAGACCTTCTCGCCTTGGGCCTCCTGGAAGTCGTAGGGAAGTATTCCTTAGAAATTTTATATTTTGCATCCTGTACAAGCTTATCTTCTTTTGGATTAAACACAAAATTGTAGAAGGTTTTTACCTCGCCAAACCTCTCGTACAGATCCAGAATTTGTTCTTCCAATTGTTCCTTATCAAGGGAATTAAGATATTTTTTTAAGGCTCTTTTACTCATTTAATTCCAGGTGTTTTTCAGGATCTCTTTAGACTCTGATACTGTTTTTCTAATAGTTGTAGAAATATCTGAAAGCCATCTTACCTGGTTATTCACCAGCTGGGCTTCCTGCAACTGCAGCCTCATATCGGGATCAATTTCTACTTTTCCCTCCCTAATTTCGGTAACCCGTTTTTCCACCAAATCTTCATAGGTTTTTCTAAGTGCCATTGCTGCTCCTTCAATTTCAAAAGTTTTTTGAGAAGCTTCCTCCAGGCTTTTGTTCAGGAGCAACTGTTCTGAAGTTTTTAAATTTTCAGAAATAAAATTGGTAAAAATTTCAAAGTTAACTGAAGCTGCGGTCGTTTTATGATTTTGAATATACGTGCCAAGAGAGGCCAAAGCCGACAAAAAAGTCTGATTTAAACCCACAATTTCATAAATCCGGCTAATGGCTTTCTGCCTGGATTTTGGCTCCTGCGTCATTCGCTGAAAAGCTGCACTCAAATTTCCCATTTCCAGAAAAGCTTTTTTCCTGGCCAGCTTGTAACTTACAGGCATTTTTCCTTTTGTGTGATAAAAAGTATCTACTTGTTCTAAGTATTTCCTGTTTGCGGCAATACTATTATGAATATAATTTTTGATGCCCTGCAATTCCCATGAGGGCCATAAAAAATAATTTCCCAAAGCCGCAAGGCCGGCACCAATTAGCGTATCTACAATTCTATACTGGATCACATTCAGGACGTTTGGCTGCAGTAAAGCATAAATAAAAATGATACTTAAGGTTATAAAAATTGCTGCTGTTCTGTAATTCCTCTGGATCAAAGAAAAAGCCAGGGTTAAAGAGCCTATTCCCAAAATCATGTAGACTATTTCATTTTGAGTAATATAAACAATTCCCACAGCTATTGCGCCGCCAATTAGAGTCCCTATGATCCTTTGTTTTGATCGATCTCTGGTAAGACCGTAGTTTGGCCGCATAATTACCGCGATGGTGAGGATAATCCAGTATGCATTTTGAATAGAGAAATATATCCCAATGGAAAACCCGATGATCACCACAACTGCGAGCCTGATAGAATGCCTGAAGATGATGGAGTTAAAACTAAAGTTTTCAATAAGTATCTTTGGATCGTAATCCTGCGGAGTAATAAACTGTGATACCTCTTTACTCTTCATAAAAAGTTTCTTCTCGCTCTCCAGGTTGTTCAGTATCCTGAAAATGCTGTTCACCCGTTGCACCTGCTGCTCCTGATAATCAAAAAGATTTCGTAGCAACAGCATAGTTTCCCTCCTTTCATTTATATCTATTTCTTTGCGGAAATTCAGTAGTCCCGCATCTAATTTGCCTAAAGAAACTTTCAGGGTATTGGCCGGTAATTCTTTATTATATTTTAAAGATGAAGCGATTTCCTCAAGATGCTCTGCCATGGCATTAAGCAAGCTTTGAATATTTTGAAACTGTTCCTGCTCTCCTCTTAGAAGTTCATCCATTTTAAGGTAATCTACAGGGTTTGCCATTGCCAGCTCCAGCATATCTACAAGTTCCATAAAAATCAGTAACCGCTTTCTGGCATAATTGGAATTACCTGAAGTCTTTCTGGAACTTATCAGAACTTCACGCAGACTTTCATGTTTTTCGTTAAGCTCTGTCTGAAGTAAAAATAATTCCTTCTGAAGATGATCCCGCTTCTGATCTTCAGTATAAAGCTTAGCCCTTATCCGAAGATATTCCGCAGTAAGTTCCATCGTTTCTGCTATCAAATGCTCGGTTTGCTTCCGGGGATTCAGAAAATTCCAAAGAAGGCTTAAGCTTAGATACCAAAGGCCTCCCAGGACAATTAAAATCCCTCTTTGCCAAATTTCCATATCTGTAGAAAGGTTGGCAAAGCTTATTACGACCGCTAAAAGCCCGGAGAAGGTAACCAACGAAGCCCTAAAGCCGAAAACTGCCAAATAACTGATAGCGAACATAAGTAAACCCAGCACCGGAATAATAAGGTACAGACTTACCTGCGCATAACCAGAAATGACTGACGAAACACCGGCAAGAAGTGCGGCGCAACCTACCCCCGTTACCTTATGTTTAAAACTACCGGCAACATCGCTGGGGGAACTTAAAAGACATCCGGAAGCAATTGCAACTCCTGTAATTACATTCGAAAAGTATGAAAAAACGGCTATGGGTATAACTATGGCGATAGTAAGAACAATGGCCTTGGAAAAATCGGTGCTCCTTAGAAAATCCAGCAGATCCTTGAAATATTTTGAAACGGATAAAATCAAATAGTTGTTGCTTTTCTTTATTAACGGAATTTACAAAGATAACTTCTTACACAGGAAAGGAGCTTTGCATATAAAACAAAATCCAATTATAAATTTCTTCTAACCCTGTGCATTCCTTTTATGATATTATTATAGGGGTAATTTTGGTAAGAATATTTTATGATTGTAGCTTAGAAAGAACTATCAAAACGTATTTAATCCTATGTATAAATATATTGTTTTAAAAAACAGACCAGAAGGAAAACCTTCCAAGGATGACTTTGAAATCAAAAAAATGGAGAAACCACAACCCGGCGAGGGAGAAATTCTTCTTAAGGCTTTATATGTCTCTGTAGATCCCTATTTAAGAGGAAGAATGCGTGATGAGAAATCTTATATTCCTCCTTTTAAACTGAATGAACCGATCGAATCTATGGTCATAGCTCAAGTCGAAGAATCCCAAAATGAAAATTTTAGCCAGGGAGATTATGTAAGCGGAATGCTTGACTGGAAAGAGTATCAGCTTTCAGATGGTAAAAATTTAAACAAGGTGAAAAAGGATGATGCTCCTTTAACCGCCCATCTGGGAATCCTCGGGCTTACAGGCATTACGGCTTATCTGGGCCTTGAAAAAATAGGAAAACTTAAAGAAGGAGAAACGCTTTTAGTCTCTGGTGCGGCAGGTGCTGTTGGGAGTGTTGTGGGGCAAATAGGAAAGATAAAAGGATGTAAAGTAGTAGGAATTGCCGGCAGTGATGAAAAAATACGAAATATCACTGAAAAATTTAATTTTGATGAAGGCATAAATTATAAAACCACAGACAATATGCAGGAAGAAATAAAAAAAGCCTGTCCGGATGGTGTAGATGTATATTTTGACAACGTGGGTGGAGAAATTCTTGATGCAGCAATTACTAATATGAATAAATTTGGCCGGGTGGTAAACTGTGGTGCCATAGCGCTATATAATGCTGAAGAAAGACCTACGGGACCACGACTGGAAACCTTCCTGATTAAAAAAAGTCTTTTAATGCAGGGCTTTACGGTAAGGGATTATGCAGAAGACTTTCAGTCTGTTGTAAAACAGCTTTCACAATGGTTAAGGGAAGATAAGTTGACATACGAGGAAACTATCGTAGAAGGATTTGAAGAAATTCCGCAGGCTTTCCTGAACCTTTTTGAAGGAAAAAATCAAGGCAAAATGGTTGTAAAAGTATAATTCGATTATGAGCAGATTGTTGTAATAAAAAGAGAGGTTATTTTGGGAAATACAAAACAACCTCTCTTTTCTTAATAACTAAAATTAAAACTATTGTTGCTGCTCTGTTGGCATGATGTACACATCGTTAATATTAGTCCTCTTTGGCTGACTTAAAGAATAAAAGATAGCGTCTGCAATGTCCTGCGCTTCCAGTGGAGTTAAATCCTTGAACATTGGCTCCATATCTTTCTGAATTTCCTCATCTGTAATTGTATCAGTTAATTCAGTAGACACAAAGCCTGGATCAATAGAAGTCACGTTAATTCCAAATTTAGGAGCTAATTCTGCCCTAAGGCCTTCAGTAAACATTTTTACCGCAGCTTTTGTAGCGCAGTATACGGCACCACCTGGATAATACTTTCTTCCGGCGCTAGAAGAAATGTTGATGATATGACCGCTTTTTTGTTCCATCATTGTGGGTAAAACCGCAGCTACTCCATTGGTAACACCTTTGATATTGACATCGATCATTTTATCCCACTCCTCTACATGTAAATTTTTAACGTAAGAAAGTGGCATTAATCCGGCATTATTAATAATTCCGAAGATCCCGCCAAACTCTTCTAAGGTCAACGAAACAATTTTTTTAAAATCTTCTTTGTTGGTAACATCTCCTGGAATCACTAAAGCCTTCCCACCATTTTGCTCTATTTCCTTTTTAAGGGAATTTAATCTGTCTTCGCGGCGTGCACTTAATACGACATTCGCACCTTCCTGAGATAATTTTTTAGCTGTAGCTTCTCCTATTCCACTAGAGGCTCCAGTTATAATTATTGTTTTTCCTTTAATACTCATATCTATTTTTTTTTGATTTACTCGAAATTTAAAGGATTACTAATAGTAAAAACCTTCGTTTTCTATTTTTAGTACGCCTTTAACGGCACGACTTAACGTAGATCAATAAATAAGATATTAACTTCTTAAAATATTAATGATATCGATTTTGACAGTAGCTAAGAGTGGGAAAAATTGGTCGTCCCCTTTGTATTAAAATGATGTATGGAATCTGCAACGTGAGATAGTTCATATTACGACAGAAAGAGATAGGTGAACCTCGTTAAATTATTTCAGAAATAATTTCTCAGAACATACCGAGTATCCCAAAGAAAAATAACTAAAAAAGAAATTTTATACAGAGAGTAGTAAAGTTAAAAGGATTAACCTACAGAGTATCGTCCTGAAATACGTTTTAAAACCCGACAGCAACTACGCGAAAAACATCCGCGGGTATTTGGCCCTCTAAAATAAAATCTCTTTTTTAGGATCCAAAGATTATTTCTTTGGAGGTTGTGAAGGCCGTACTTCTATTTTACTGGGTAAAGTACGCGGATTCATTTTTAGAAGATCCACTACAAGTTCCCCAATATCTTCCGGCTGAATTTTCCAGGCATCCTCCGGTTTCGGCGTATTGTCGTTAAAATGAGTCGCCACAGATCCCGGCATGATAGTACTAACATTAATCCCTTTTTGTCTCAGGTCCAGCATTACCGACTGGGTAAAACCGGTAAGCCCAAATTTACTGGCGTTATAAGCTGAACCACCGGGGAAAAAGTTTGTTCCTGCAAGGCTCGAAATTGTAATAAGGTAACCTTTAGATTTAGTGAGGGCATCTAAAGATACTTTTACACTGTAAAAAACTCCGGTCAGGTTAGTTTCTATTGTGTCCTGCCACTGTTCAGGAGTTAACTCATCTATAGGTGCAAAATGCCCCACTCCGGCATTAGCTATCACAACATCTACCTGACCCCATTTATCTGTGACTTTTTGGATTGCTTTCTGCTGGCTCTCAAAATCACGCACATCGGCTTCCACTCCTAAAACCTCTCCTTTAGACTGCAATTGTTTTGAAGCTTCTTCTGCACGTTCAGCCGAACGGCTTGTGATGGCTACCCTCATTCCTAATGCTAAAAGAGACTCTGCCACACCGTATCCTATACCTTTAGTTCCCCCTGTTATAAATGCTACTTTTCCTTCTAATGAATTCATCTTTTTTAAATTTTGAATTGTTTTAAAACTAATGAAGATTGGCATCTCACTGAAAGATAAAAAACTAATTTATTGTTAATTTTCAACTGAAAAGACTGCACAAAATCTGAGTTAAAATCTTTCACACAAGCACAAAAAAAGTAACTTTGCAGAAAATAAGAAAAAGCTTCATTTAAAAAGTCTTTACAAACTGGAATCGTTTAACCTGATTTAATATATCATCCCTTGGAAAATATAAAAGCTCAAAATTTATTAAATAAAATTCACCGCGATTTAAATCGCAACGGAATTATCATTAATACTTTAGTAAAGGATCTTCAAGAATTAAGGAACCTTGTAGTTGAAGAAGGTAATCCCTTATTGGCAAAAGTAATCAGGTTAACCTACGAACATATAGAGGCTTCTGAAGGTTTTGAAATCTCTATTCCGGATGACGAACCTGTTGAGGAAGGTGAAACAACTGAGAATTTTGAAGAAACCAGCGGACAGGAAAGTTTGGATTATTTATTCTCTTTAATGGCAGATCCTTCAAATAAAGTTAATGAAATCGAACTTCGGGAGTATGTAAGTGCTTTTCAAGCCTATGAAGAGGAGAATTAGCATTTTCCTTTTTCTGAATAAAATCTGCAACGAAATCATTCAGAAAATACGAGTTTCTTAATCCGGGCTCAGGATAAGTAATTGCTAAAAATTTGTCGATGAAAAGGAAAGCGAAATCTAAAAAGAAGTCGCGTATACGCTTATTACACCAGTATTACAGTTATACGGGATTCTATAGGTTTGTATGGAAGAGTGTTAAAAAAGCAGTTGTGCCCATTGTTCTTTTTATTGGAGCCTTACTTGCTCTGGATTACTTTGTGCTAGATATTGAAGGAATGCTGGTAACGGTTACAGAAACCTATTCCCCGCTAGGAATTATTAGCGTATTTTTTATTTCTGAATCGCTACTTGGACTTGTCCCACCCGAATTATTTATCGCCTGGTCCGGAAAATCTGCCAGTCCTATTTTAAATCTTTCATTACTGGCGGCTGCTTCCTATACTGGAGGAATAGTATCTTATTTTATTGGTAAAGGGATTACCAAGATTCCTTCTGTTCATCAACAACTCGAAATAAATATGGCACAGCACATTGCAAATACAAGGAAGTGGGGCGGCTTTTTAATTATTGTTGGAGCTTTACTCCCTATTCCATTTGCAATTACAAGTGTTGCAGCCGGAATCATTAGATTTCCTTTTGTTAGTTACCTCATGTTTGGATTGCTTCGTTTTGTACGATTTTATCTCTACGCACTGGTTATTTATGAAATGGTCTAAAGATTAACATTTCCCCTTAAAGCCTTACAAAGGTTAATTAAAGTTTTCCTAATAGTAATAGATATCTCTTTGATTTAAAGTAAATTCAGTTTAACCAAACTAAACGACTGAACTGAATGGACTCAAAATTTAAGAAGATGGCTCGTACAGGATATGTTGCTAAAGGCAGCGTATATGCAATCACGGGTGTCCTTACCTTTATGGCCGCTTTTAGCCTGGGAGGACAAAAAACAGGTAAATTACAAGTAATAGAATTCCTTGAAAAACAACCTTTCGGAAATGCACTTTTAATTCTTATTGGCTTAGGCTTGCTCTGTTACGCGGGCTGGCGTTTTATCCAGTCCATAAGTGATCCTGAAGATATAGGTTCAGACAAGAAAGCCAAGGCTAAACGGACAGGATTTTTTGTAAGTGGTTTAATTTACCTTGGACTTGCAATTTACTCTTTTATGCAGCTTATAAATATGGGCCCTTCCTCAGGAAGTGGCGGTGGTGGCCAAAGTTCTTCTTTCCTTGCAGGACAAACCGGAGTCTACATTTTTGCAATTATCGGCACTGCATTAGCTGTAGCAGGATTTTTTCAGATTAAAAAGGCTTATACCAACGAGTTCTTGAAAAAATTTAATTACAAATCTATTTCTGAAGAAAAACGAAGGAAAACAATTAAGAATACTGGATACCTTGGACTTATCTCACGCGGCATAATTTTGGGAATTCTTGCTTTCTTCTTCATCAGGGCTGCAATAGAATCAAATACATCGGATATTAAGAGCACGACAGATGCCTTTTCTTTTATCCAGGATTCTGCATATGGTTCCTGGTTGCTGGGAGCAGTTGCAGCGGGGTTAGTGTGCTATGCTATCTATATGTTTATGATGGCCCGATACCGTCAATTCCAGGACGGTGAAAATGAATAATATAAATAATTAATCACTAAAATTTAAATAATATGTTAACGATAATTTTAAATATTCTCTTACCACCCGTAGCGGTCTATATGAAGCATGGTGTGGGTTCTACTCTTTTAATAAGTATAGTCTTGACTATAATAGGATGGATACCCGGCGTTATTCACGCTTTCCTGGTAAATGGCACCAGATAGTTAGCGCGAAATTCAGCAGGTTAAATGAAAAAACCGGCATCTTTTCAAAAAAAGAAGATGCCGGTCTTTTTATAAGGCCGAAAATTGACATTTTACGTACCTCTCCTTTTTTTATTCCTCAGCTTTAGATACCTTCTGCTCCCATTTCCAGGCACTTTGTAATGCATCTGCCAAACTACGTTTAGCCTTCCAACCCAAATCCTCATTGGCTTTTTCTGTATCTGCAAACGCGGCAATAACATCCCCTTCTCTACGATTGGCAATTTTGTACGGCAAATTTGCACCTGTGGATTCCTGGAAAGTACTTATCACTTCCAAAACAGTATTACCTTGTCCTGTGCCCAGGTTAAAGACCTCAAAATTTGAATTTTCCTGACCTTTTATTAGGCGTTCTAAAGCTACAACATGCGCCTGGGCGAGATCCATAACATGAATATAATCTCTTATGCACGTACCATCCCTGGTAGGATAATCATCACCAAAAACAGACAATTCCTTTCTTTTACCTATTGCTGTTTGTGTAATAAAAGGTACAAGGTTTTGAGGTGTACCAATAGGTAATTCGCCAATTTCTGCGGAAGGATGGGCTCCTATAGGATTAAAATACCTAAGAGAAATAGCGTTTAAACCTGATGCTACTTTGCAGGTATCGGCAATAATTTCTTCTCCAATCTGCTTTGTATTTCCATAAGGAGATTCTGCTTTTTTCACCGGAGCATTCTCATTTATTGGCAATTCATCTGCCTGGCCGTAAACCGTACAGGAAGAACTAAAAATGAAATTTGCACTGGATTTCTCCTGTAGTTCCTGTAACAGGTAAATAAGTGTGGAAAGATTATTTTCGTAATAGAGCAAAGGATTTTCCACACTTTCTCCCACTGCTTTGGAAGCAGCAAAGTGAATAACTCCTTCTATATCTGTGTATTTCTCAAAAAAACTCTTTACTGCGGCTTTTTCCCGCAGATCAATCTGTTCAAAAGCAGGTCTTTTCTGAGTTATACTCACAATCCCTTCCAACACATCTATAGAAGAATTTGATAAGTTATCTATAATTACTACTTCAAAACCTTTTTCTTGCAGAGCTACGACTGTATGAGAACCGATAAACCCCAGTCCTCCTGTTACTAATATTTTTCCGTTCATTTGTTTTTATATTCTTTACTGTGCAAAATAGGAAAAATAGATTCCTTCCGTATTTATTAAAAGAAAAAAATGAATTTTTGTTCCCGGTAAGAGCTAATAGCTTACAAAATAAAGTTGAAATTGCTTATATCCATTATATTTGCAAATGAAAAAGGTTTGTATGCAAAAAGAAAGCAAAAGAAAAACGTTTAAATGGATAAGTATTTTAGAAGGAACCTCTTATTTGATTCTACTATTAGTCGCAATGCCGCTCAAGTATTTTTTTGATCAACCAGAGATGGTACGATTTGTAGGAATGGCACACGGTATATTATTTATTGCTTATGTTATAGTGGCGATGTTGCTCTACAAAACCATGAACTGGAACCTGAAAGATCTTGCGATCATACTACTCTGCTCCCTTTTACCTTTCGGTCCGTTCTACGTAGATAAAAAATACCTCTAGTTTATGAATTTCAACCAGAACTATAAAAACCTTTTCTGTTTGGTAGAAAATGTACTGGTTTCTCAGGGAGTAAATACACTAGTGGCAATATATATTAACTTACTGGTAAATTTAAGCATCCTTTTCCTCCTGATTCTGCTTACAAAATATGTAATCCGCCGCTTTGTTGTTGAAACTTTTAAGACCTTTACAGATAAGACTAAAACAACTTTCGATGACTTTTTATTAGAAAGTAATTTTCCCAAGGATGTAGGACAGATTGTTCCACTACTTCTAATTTATTATTCAATCCCCTATATATTTGCAGATTTTCACTTCCTGCTTAAGGGTTTACTTTTTCTGTTCAATATCTACGTCATTATACTTGCGGTGTGGATTGTACGAAGTCTTATTCGCACCTCCCGTAATTACCTGATGACCCGTGAAGAGTACGGTGATAAACCTATTGAAAGTTACAGTCAGGTTGTTCTTATCATTCTATGGGTAATAGGTTTTATGTTCATTTTTGCTGAAGTTACAGGAAGATCTGTAATTAGTTTTGCGATTTCTTTGGGTGCGGCCTCCGCAGTGCTACTCCTGGTTTTTAAAGATACAATTTTAGGCTTTGTAGCTTCTATCCAGGTTTCAGTAAATGATATTGTAAGGATTGGGGATTGGATTACCTTTAGTAAATATGGTGCCGACGGTAATGTTACCGAAATAAATCTGGCCACGGTGCGGGTGCAGAACTGGGATAATACTTTTACCACAATTCCTACCTACAGCCTTATTTCCGACTCTTTTCAAAATTGGAGAGGCATGCAGGAGAGTCCGGGCAGACGAATTAAAAGAGCTATTTACATTAAACAAAGTTCCGTAAAGTTTTTAAATCAAGAAGACCTTCAGGAATTTAGAAAAATTAAATTGGTTTCTGGATATATAGAGCACCGCCAGGCCGAGATAGATGTGTACAATAACAAGAATAATATTGATAAAAGCCTCTATTTAAACGGTCGCAATCAAACAAATTTAGGCGTCTTCAGAAAATATGCAGATGCCTACCTGCACGAGCATTCTGCTATAAATAAAGACTTGTACATTATAGTAAGGCAACTGGCACCAACAGCGCAGGGACTACCTCTGGAAATCTTATGTTTTAGTAAAGACAAAAGATGGGAAAACTTTGAGTACATAACCGCAGATATATTTGATCACTTAATAGCAGCTGTTCCTTTTTTTGATTTAAAGCTTTTTGAAGCTCCTTCAGGAGACGATATTAAAAATATAAAGCTGGAATCTACTGGAAACGCAAAGCGGGATTAACTATATTAGATCTTTCTTAATTCTCCCTAATGAAATTGAAGCCTTTTTTACTGGGTTTTGGCATTGTGGCCGTGCTTTTCACATTGGCACCCATAATTGCCACAGATTACTGGTGGATTCGCATGTTGGATTTTCCTCACACCCAACTTACTATTCTTACAATGGTGGCACTTGTAGTTTATTTTGCCAGATTTGATATAAAATCGTGGAAAGACTATGCTTTTGTAGCGATTCTCACTGCTTGTTTTATCTTCCAGCTGTCAAAGATTTACCCTTATCTCCCACATAACGAATTTGAAGTTGGAGAGGCTTCAGAAGATGCAGATCCAACGAAAGTAGTCAGGTTTTTTGCTGCAAACGTTCTTCAGGAAAACGAAAATTCAGACTTACTGGTAAGGGAGTTGAAAATTCAAAACCCAGACATTATTCTTTTAACTGAAACAAACCAGATATGGAAAGAAAACCTTACTGAAGCAATTTCAGAATTTCCGTATAAAGTAGAAGTTCCAATGCAAAATACTTATGGTATGCTTTTGTATTCAAAACTTCCTCTAAAAAACCCGAAAATCAATTTTTTGGTAGATGACAGCATACCTTCCATAGAAACCAGGGTGCGCTTAAACTCCGGCAGCGAATTTCAGCTTTTTGCTATACACCCTACACCCCCGATGCCACAACATAACCCCTCCTCTACCGATAGGGATGCGGAAATGATGATAATTGCCAAAAAAGCAAGGGCATCTAAATTACCTGTAGTAGTAGCGGGAGATTTTAACGACGTAGCATGGTCTGGCACTACAGGTCTTTTTAAAACTGTAGGTGGATTGCTTGACGTGAGGGTTGGTCGCGGTTTTTATAATACCTTTGATGCTAATAGTTTTGTACTGCGTTGGCCTTTAGACCACTTCTTTGTTACAGAAGAGTTTCGGGTGGTAGAATGTAAAGCTATTAATACTATAGATTCAGATCATTTTCCTTTTTTTATTACGCTAAGCCTGGAACCTGAATATGCCAACATGCAGAGGCCGGCATCACCAACAAAGGAACAAATTATTAGAGCGAACATCCAAATTACCGAAGCCCGAAATAAACATGAAGAAGAAAGAAGTAAAAAGGATTAAATTATTCGCATCTAAACATTACAAATCTATTCGACTTCAAATTGTTTAAATGCTATTTTAGAAAAAACAGTACTCAATGCAAGAAAATGACCGGTCTTACAGTGTAACCTCGTTAAAAGAATCTTTTGGGCGGTTTTATGATAGTTTTATTGAACAATTGCCCGGAATAGCACTTGGAATCTTGATTATTATCCTTGGAATGCTAATGGGAAGCTGGATTGGCAGGTTCGCCACCAAGAGGATATCTGCCCGTACTGATGATCCATTGATGAGCCGGTTTTTGGGAAAGGCAATTCGTTTCTTTCTTCTTGTAATTGCAGTCATGCTGGGCTTAAAAGCTGCAGGCCTTGGCGGAATTGCAACCGGCGTGCTAACTGCTGCCGGAGCCAGCGCTGTAGTCCTTGGTTTTGCATTTAAAGATATTGGAGAAAATTTTATTTCCGGAATTATATTGGCCTTTAACAGACCTTTTGACATTGAAGATACTGTGGAAATAGGAGAAAACTTCGGAAAGGTAAAAGGTCTTGAATTCCGTTACACCAAATTGAAAACTTTTGACGGAAAAGATGTCTACATTCCCAACAGCGATGTTCTAACCAAACCTGTTACAAACTTCACTGAAGATGGATTTTTCAGGTGGAATTTTACCATAGGCATTGCTTATGAAAATAACATAGACGCGGCAAAGAAAATAGTAATGGAAGCGCTACGAAGAGAACCAACTGTAATAGAAGATAAGGATCATCAGAACTTCGTAATTGAAGATGAACTGGCCACGAGTACTGTAAATCTTAAGATATTCTTCTGGGTGGACACTAAAGATTTTAGACGGCTGGCGTTAATTACCAAAGGAAACGTAGTAAGGGCAGTAAAAGAGGCGCTTGAAGAGAATGGTTTCTATATGCCGGCAGATATACAGGAAATAAAATTATATGGTGCTGGCGTTGAAAATGATTTCCCTGTTCGCATGATCAACAGAATAGACGATACAGCAAAAAAGTAAATTATTTCTCCAATCTGTCCTTTACAAATTCAATTTTAGTTTTGCCATGAGGTTTTGGTTTTCCGTTTTCATCTAAAGAAACCATTACAATTTTATCTATTGTAATAATTATTTCCCTGGTCATTTTATTTCGCACTTCACACTGAAGGGTGAGCGAAGCAGTTCCAAATTTTACAACCTCGATTCCAATTTCCACAATATCACCCTCTCTGGCAGAGCTACGGAAATCTATTTCACTCATAAATTTAGTTACTGTCTTCGGGTTCTCTAACTGGATAATACTATATAATGCACATTCTTCGTCAATCCATTCAAGTAACCTCCCTCCAAACAATGTTCGGTTAGGATTCATATCCCCTGGTTTAACCCATTTTCGAGTGTGAAATCTCATTTTTATTTTAAAAGTAGGTCAAAAATGTGAGCTGATAAAAACCTGCTGTAAGAATTATAATATTTACAAAAATCCAGAAATGAGATTCTATTTTATTAGTTTTTAATAAATAAAACTGTCAACTCCTCATTACAGCAACCCGCGTGCAGCAGTGATTATTTCGTTGTGATCAAAAGCTAATTCCGGAAGATCGTTTATTTCAAACCATGCAGCATCCTTAGCATCATCTCCCGGAGATAAAGCTTCCTCAGAAAAAATACGGCTTAAAAAAGCTATTGAAATCATTCGTCCACGTGGATCTCGTCCAGGTTTCCCAAAGGCCCGGATTTGTTCCATTGAGTGTATTTTCACTCCGGTTTCCTCCAGTAGCTCCCGTTTGGCTGCCTGCTCCAGATCTTCTCCTTCTTCTATAAAACCTCCTGGCAAGGCCCATTGATCTTTAAAAGGATCTTTTTTTCTTTTAATTAATAGCACTTTAAATTGATTATTAGTGCTGCATAGAATAACGCTATCTACAGTTATTGCAATTTCCTGCTTTCCCATGTTAATTTAATGTTTTTGGTATTTCTAATTCTGTTCCGAACTTCTTGTTAAATCTTTTAATGAAATATGCCGAAAGTAAAGGAGAAGCCATTTCCATGTTTTGATGAACGAAAAAATAGACATTCTTCAACCCCAGATCGTACCATTCTTCCAGTCGATCGAGCCAATCATCCAGCCTTGTGTAGTCGGTTTCGTGATTTGCACCGTTGTACCTTATAAATGCAGTATCTGTGGTAAGGCGCATATGTAACAAATCCCTTCTTCCTGCACTATCTGTAATAACACTCGAAATATTGTATTTAATTAATAATTCATTTAAAGCGTTAGCCACCGTTTTGTCATTATGCCAATCGTTATGTCGAAATTCTGCTGCAAGAGGAATTTCTTTTGGCCAGTGTTTAAAAAATGGCTCCAGTCTTTCCATAAACTTCGGCTGAAAATTATCTGGCATTTGAAGAAAGACCATTCCAAGCTTGTCTTTTAATGGTAACATATTGGTGACGACATCGTCCACTAATCGTTCACAATCATTTAAGCGTTTTATGTGACTAATAATCCTTGGTACCTTAGGAAAGAATTTAAAGTCATCATGAGCTTTTTCTCCCCATTTTTCAAATTGTGCTTGAGGAAACATCCTGTAAAAAGAAGCATTGAGTTCTATAGAATTGAACTGCGTACTGTAATAGGCCAACTCATCTTTTGTTCCTCTTGGGTAGAATTTCTTAAGATCTGTACGGCTCCATTTTGCACAACCAACCCTCACATCTCTAAATTTTCGAGCTTCTTTTTGTACAAGAACTTCCTTTGTTTGCTGATGAGTGCCGGGTAATGCAAAATCAATTTTTCCGGGATCATCAACTTTTCCAAACTTCATTCAGCAATAATTTTAAAATTTATTGAAATAAACAGTTTTTCTATTTACAAACTCTCTAATTCCGTCTTTAGAAAGCTCTCTGCCATACCCCGATTCTTTAGTTCCCCCAAAAGGCAGTCGCGGATCACTTTTTACGAGATCATTTACAAAAACAGCCCCATCATCAAATTGCGGAACGAGCTTTGCCGCAAATTCGCTATTCTCAGTAAAGATAGAAACTCCAAGACCAAATACAGAACTATTTACCAGATCCACCGCTTCACTCGAATCTTTAAAAGTGGTAACAGAAATAGCCGGTCCAAACGTTTCTTCCTCAAACATGGGCATGCCTTTTTTAACACCCGAAACAATTGTAGGTTCAAAATAGGCTTTGTCCCGTTTTCCTCCAATGACAAGAGAAGCCCCCTGCTCCAAAGTTTCATTGACCTGTTTTTCCAGATCTTCAGCCAGATCCTCTCTTGCTAGAACACCTATAAAAGTCTCTGTATCCATTGGATCACCACTTTTAAGCTCCTTGACCTGTTTAACAAATTCTTCCATAAACTCCTGCTCTATATTCTCTTGAAGGAGCAAACGTTTTCCTGCAATACAACTTTGACCAGTGTTCTGGAAACGAGCCATAACACAGGATTTAACCGTCTCAGGAATATTAGCATCCTCAAAAACTACCAGAGCGTTACTACCTCCCAATTCGAGCACAGATTTCTTTATTTCTTCACCAGCTATAGAAGCTACAGAACTACCCGCCGGTTTACTTCCCGTTAAGGTTGCAGCTTTAATCCTTTTGTCCCTAATAATAGCTTCAATTTTTTTACTTCCGATAGTAAGACTTTGGAAGCAATGCTCAGGAAATCCGGCTCTTTCAAAAACCTTTTGAATATTTTGTGCAGTTTTCATGACATTGCTCGCATGTTTTAAAACACCAATATTACCCGCCATTAATGCAGGAGCCGCAAAACGAAAAACCTGCCAGAAAGGAAAGTTCCACGGCATTACCGCCAGCACAACACCTATGGGCTCATAACTTAAATAGCTTTTTTCGGCATCTGTTGAGATCATTTCGTCGGCAAGATGTTTTTCAGCATTTTCTGCATAATATTCACAAACCCAGGCACATTTTTCAATTTCAGAAACCGATTGGTTTATAGGTTTGCCCATTTCCAAAGTAATGTCTTGCGCATACTCTTTCTTATTTTTTTTTAATTCTTCTGCTACCGCTTTCATTAATTTTGAACGTTCTGCAAAAGACGTTTTTTTCCAGGAGGAAAATCTCATATCGGCCGCCGCCAGGACTTTATCTATCTGATCCTCACTCAGCTCCTCAAAGCTTGCAATTTCCTCTCCTGTATACGGGTTTTTAGATGTAATCATTATATAAATTTATTGTGGTTATTCCCTTTCAATATAACAAGAAGTCCCAGGTTTATGAGAGCGATTAAGAGGATTTTAACTAGAAGAATGTTCATAAATAGTTTAAAAGTAAATCCCTGTACTTGGGTATTTACTTTGGAATTTTCTAAATTTAAGAAACTTCCTTGTCATGAACTCACGAGATCTTTATTTATTAGACTCCAGGCCGGACATTCCCTCTGCAAAAGTTACAGAAAAGATGAGTCCGGACGAAAAATTTCAAAACAGAACATTGCGTCCTGTAGCCAAACTTCAGGATGAGCTCCTGGTGGTGGTTTTTAGAAATTATATTGTAAAGCACAAGAATACTTTCTACAACCTAAGGCTGGATGAACGATTAAAGTACATTGAAAATGCGATACAAAAGGATATCAAATTCAGAAACAACCTTAAAGGCATTATCATTGGACAGTTTACCCTGGAGGAATATGGGCAATACATTCAAAATTCTTCTGCACTTAACAAGAGAATGATGAATATTGTAAAAGAGCGACTGCAGTCTAATATTCAGCTTTTAGAACGCGACCTCGCGTACTAGAAAGCCAATTATTATAGTGATAGCGAAACTCATAAGAGTTCCTATAAGGACATATTCAGTTTGCTTTCTCGCTCCTGCTTCAGATTTGTCACTAAACCGTAAAATAGATTTTGCAGCAATTAAAAATCCTATTGCAGAAAAATTGTTGGTAAGAATAAAGGTAAGGACCAGGATTCTTTCAAAAATACCAATATAACGACCTGCTGCTTCAAGGCTTACTGCTTTACCATCTGTTAGAAGTTCATTATGCCAGCGCTTAGTAGCTTTTCCCACTAGAAAACCAACTGGAAATATCACGAGCAAATATCCTATTGAAATTGCCAAAAGAGCCGAAGATGAAAAAAAGAATTCTATAAATGGTAAGATCTTGTTGATATTTTCTGTGATGTAAATCCAGGAAATAAGTATAACAACAAAATGAAATAACTGATCAAGCAGAAAAATCCGCAGGGTATCTCTTTTGTGATTCAATTTCCACAAATCAATAGCGAAATGAGTTAAAGTTATAAATACTGCGATATACCATAATTCCCAATCCTGAAGGATTATATAAGTTAAAACACCAGCAACTATCGAGTGGATATAAAGATAAAGTGATTTTGCTTTTTTCTTCCTTTTATGTACCACCCACGCGGTAGGTTGCAATACAAAATCTGTTAAAATATGGGCCAGTAAAAGCTGCAGTAAAATTTGTATGATAGCCATTATTACTTAGAAGTTTTTAGCGATAACTTGCTGATATCTTTGTAACAGCACAGAAACTGCCTCCCATCCCGCAGCTTTTTTTCTTTGGTTAACAGCAGACTGGGTGATTTGGAGTTTCTCTGCTATTTCCTGCTCTTTTAATCCTCTTAGAAGATAATAAATAACTTCAGCCGAGGCGATACTCCACTTATCCATAAGCGTATCTAGAAGAAGAAAACTTGCATTAAACTCGGCATTTATATTTTCCCGAGGGGTTTTGAGAATAATAGTTCGTGACTCCTTTTTTAAATCATCAAGGCTACGCCCTGAGAATTGGAAAGCCTGCCCGTTAGACTCTGCTATAGATGGCCTTTCAAATTCATAACTTCCGATTCCTATAGCCATTTTTAAATCAGCTTCTTTTACGTATGCCTTTCCTCTGGAGTTTTCTTTACTATGCACAGCATTTATAGCTGTTTTTAAAATTAACGAAATTTCCAGAGATTTTTCTGGTATATTAATAATACCCTGAAAGCTGTCCCCTCGGTAAATCTTGAATTTTAGTTCAGGACCATAAAGACTGGTTATTTTATTAAACTGCTCCTTAAGAGTAGTCAATACTCTGGAAAGTAATTCTTCGTTATAGTTAGAAGAGTTTACAAGATCGGCTGTTAGTACGGCTATCATATTCAAATATACAAAACATAAGGTTAAAACCTAATATTTTATAATTATAAGGTATATAACTTATATTATCTCTTTATAAGGTTTAAGGCTTATGTGTTTAAAATTACAGTTATTAAACTTTTGCTAATTGTTCTTCTAAAAACTAACTGATACCTAATTTTAAAAAAACGACAAACTAATTAAAATGAACAAGAAAGAAATTTACTATAAAGCATTGGATGCCGTTAACAATCGAATAGAAAAATATCAGAAGGAAATGGATATGATAAAGGAGTCCATGGATGCAAACGATATTAAGACCGATTACGACGAAGACAATAGAGGCAAATTACTTGGTGATTTTGAGAAAAACGCCAGCTACCTTGATGATTCCAGACAAATGAAAGAAACGCTTAGTGAAATAGACCTGGATCATTATAGCGAAACCGTTAATTTTGGAAGTGTTGTTGAAACTGATAAAAACCTATATTATGTGGCGGTACCAATAGGAGAATTGAACATGGACGATGGAAGTACAGTATATGCCATATCCACCGATGCTCCTGTTTACCAGGGGTTAAAAGGAAAAAAGGCAGGGGAAAGTTATACTTTTAATGATCAGGAATTTAAAATTGTAGCATTACATTAATTACTCGGGATATTCAACTCTCAAATGATAAATATTCTTAAGCTTACGCTTAAGGATTTTTTTTACGAGCTGAATTTCCTTAAAGGTGATATTAGAGTTTAAAAACTGGCCATCTTTCATCTGTTTATTAATGATTTTTTCTACAAAATCATCAATAAGGATAGAAGTTGGCTCTTTTAAGCTCTTACTTGCAGCTTCTACACTATCGCACATCATTAGGATAGCAGTTTCCTTGCTAAAAGGGATTGGCCCAGGGTACCGGAAATCATCAGGATCAACTTCTTCATTACTACTCTCCTTTTCCTTCATTAGAAAATAATAGACGGTACTGGTCCCATGATGTGTTCTTATAAAATCTATAACTCTATCTGGAAGATTATTCCGTTTTGCAATTTCAATACCTTTAATTACATGTCCAATAATAATCTCTGCACTCTCACGCGGTGAAAGTTCATCATGAGAATTAACAGCGGTTGTTTGATTTTCTGTAAAATAAGTGGGGTCTTGCATTTTACCAATATCATGATATAGTGCGCCCACTCTTACCATCATTGCATTTGCTTGTATCTCGTTAGCTGCAGCTTCAGCGAGATTTGCAACATTTAAAGAATGATGAAAAGTTCCCGGAGCCTTTTCTGCTAGTTCCTTCAGTAATCTCGAATTAGTGTCCGAAAGTTCTAGTAGAGACATATCTGAAACCATTCCGAAGATTTTCTCGTAAATATAGATAAGCGGTTGTACAAAAAGAGTTGCAAGTCCGCCAAGCAGGAATGTGAGAAAAACCTCCCCTTCAACATCAGCTATGCTACCTTCCTGAATAATTGTAAAAGCAAAATAGGAAATTATATAAACCAGGGTAATCTGCCCTACCGATATAAAGAGATTGGCACGCTTATATAATTCTGAAACGGTTAGGATCGTCACAATACCCGCTATGATTTGCAGGAACATATATTCGTAACTGTTAGGTACAATAAAACCGAGTAGCAGCACTGTAATAACATGGGTAAAAAGCCCCAGCCTTGCATCAAAAAAAGCTTTTAGTGTTAAAGGCAAAATACAAAGAGGAACCACATAGACGTAGTCTATATTGAATTTGACCACCAAAGTGGTAAGCATCACCATAAAAATTATATTGAAAAAAATAAAGGTGACCTTTACATTATTTTCGAAGATATCCCTTCTGTATTTTCTAATAAAAAGTAACAGCATAAGCAAAGCCAAAGCTACTAAGGTACTATAACCAACCAGGATCCAGTTATGGTTATCCTGGCTCCATACCTGCGATTCGTACTCTTGCTTCAGGGATCTGAGGATATTATACTTGCCGTTATCTACAACTTCCCCTTTTGCGATAACCCTGCTTCCCTGCTCGATAATACCGCGGGTATAAGAAATGTTGTCCAGCTTGCTTTCCAGTTCCTTTTGCGTGAGATCATTATTGTAAACCACGTTAGGCTCTACGGAATTAAAAAAGACTTCCAAAAGTTCAGTCCTGAAAAATCCAAGGTTTGCCTGATCAATTTCATTGTTAAGAAAACTACTTATATCCCCCTGCTTCAGAATTTTTTTATACGTAACTTCATAAGCTTCATTTCCTTTCCTCAGGTAAACCAGTTGCTCCGGTTTCATCCTGTTACTCTCCTGCAACAATCCGTTTTTGTATATTTTATCTATTGTATTGTTAACAAAATCATTCAGCGGCCTTTCAGCCAGGTCTAGAACGCTGTCACTAAAGGCTTGTTGAATTTCCTGACGTGCGTCAAACTTTACCCTTTCTACTACAGCTGTATCGTACTCATAATAAGGAATAAGACTATTCCTTATTTCCTGCCTTTCCTCCTGGATTTCCTCCTCTGTCTTTAAAATTGCAAAATCGAAAGGGGCATACAGGTTTTCGTACTGCCAGGGTTTGTTTTTAGGTATATCATACTTAAACTTCCCTCCCTTTGGAAGCAGATAAACTATTAAAACTGCAGTGAGTATAAATAAAAAAACCTTATAAAAAAGTGCCTGGTTTTTATAAAGGTTATTTACGAAATTGCTCATATATAAATTCAGCTAATGACCAAATGTACTAAAAATCGCCTTGAATCGTGAGCTCTTATTAAGTTCGTTATAAAATCATTAACTTCGCAATATCATATATACAATAAAAAACCATGAATAAAGAAGTAGTTATAGTAAGCGCAGTCCGTACTCCAATTGGGAGTTTTTTGGGCAGCCTTTCTACCGTACCGGCCACAAAATTAGGATCCATTGCGATAAAAGGAGCCTTGGAAAAAATAAACCTGAAACCAGAACTTGTAGAGGAAGTTTTAATGGGAAATGTGGTTCAGGCTGGCGTGGGGCAGGCACCGGCAAGACAAGCTGCTTTAGGCGCAGGTATTCCCCCAAGCGTCCCCTGCACAACCATTAATAAAGTTTGTGCAAGCGGCATGAAGGCCATGATGCAGGGTGCACAATCTATTATGTTAGGTGATACATCTATAGTTGTGGCGGGCGGTATGGAAAATATGAGTTTAATACCGCATTATATTTACCTTAGAAATGGCAAAAAGTTTGGTCCGGCAAGTATGGAGGATGGCATGCAGAAAGATGGACTGGTAGATGCTTATGATAACAATGCCATGGGAGTTTGTGCTGATTTATGTGCGAAAGAGTATGAATTTTCCAGGGAAGACCAGGACGCCTACGCAATACAATCTTATAAGCGCTCCAGAAAAGCCTGGGAAGAAGGAAAGTTTGACAATGAAGTGGTTCCTGTGGAAGTTCCACAGCGAAAAGGCGAACCCATTATTGTTAAAGAAGATGAAGAATACAAAAATGTAAAGATCGACAAGATTTCTTCACTTAGACCTGCTTTTAGTAAAGACGGTACGGTAACAGCAGCGAATGCCTCTACAATTAATGATGGTGCCGCAGCAGTTATACTTATGAGTCGTGAAAGAGCAGAAGAAATGGGATTAAAAGTACTTGCTACCATACGTAGCTTTGCAGATGCTGCCCAGGAACCGAAATGGTTTACCACATCTCCTGCTAAAGCCTTGCCAAAAGCTTTAGCCAAAGCCGAATTAAAGCAGGAGGATGTTGATTTCTTCGAATTTAACGAAGCTTTTTCGGTAGTGGGTCTTGCTAATATGAAGATATTAGGACTTGGCGATGACGTTACTAACGTGAATGGAGGATCCGTTTCCCTTGGACATCCTCTTGGTTGCAGTGGTGCCCGAATTGTGGTGACCTTGCTAAATGTATTGCAACAAAACAACGCTAAAATAGGTGCCGCAGCTATTTGTAATGGTGGTGGCGGAGCTTCAGCTATGGTAATAGAACGCAATTCCTAATTTTCCAAATTAATTACTGAATGCAATACGGTATTTGCCATTTAAGCATCGCCCCTATCCGATTTTTGGCGTCCCATCAAAGTGAAATGATTTCCCAGATATTATATGGAGAACATTTTAAAATTTTAGAAGAAAGAGGTAAATGGAGTAAGATCCGCCTCGCTTTTGATGGATATGAAGCATTTATAAATAATAAGCAATATTTGAAAATCGGAGAAGATGAATATAATCGTTTGCAAAACGAAAGCCTTAAATTATCCTCAGATTTATTAAGCTATGTGGTAAATGATCAGGGTTATTTGATGTCTGTCCCACTAGGATCTTCTTTAAATTTTATACAAAACTTCCGGCATGTTTTTGAAGGCGAGGTTTCTTCAGGTATTAAACAGAAAAAGAATTTAGTCCATTCTGCTCTTTTATACTTGAACTGCCCTTATTGCTGGGGCGGTAAATCTCCTTTGGGGATAGACGCGAGTGGCTTGACGCAAATGGTATACAAATTAAACGGCCAGAGGATTAAAAGAACTTCTGCAGAACAGGCAACACAGGGAATAGCTCTAAGTTTCATTGAAGAAAGTGAACCCGGAGATTTGGCATTTTTCGACAATCATGAAGGAGTTATTGATCATGTGGGTATCATGATGCAGGATAATTATATTATCCATGTAGATGGAATGGTCCGAATTGATCGTATTGACCATTCCGGCATCTTTAACGTAGATTTAAAACGGCATACGCACCAGCTTCGGGTAATCAAAAAGATCATATAATTAAGAATATTTTAGTTTAAGAGATTAAACCCTTAAATTTTTCAATTGTAAGCGGTTTTATAAGAATATCTTTAATAAAAGGATCCTGTTCTGCCCTGCAGTGCTCTGTTTTATCTATTGAAGAAGTAAGGAGGTAGATTTCTTTATTCTGCAGAAGATTTTGTTTTTTCATTTCCTGCAGGAATTCCCACCCATTTATTCTGGGCATATTGATATCCAGGAAAATAATTGCTTTTTTAGAATTGTAATTTTCACTACTAAAATATGCCAATGCGTCCTCACCATTTTCAAATTCTAAAACTTCTTTGGTCAGATTGCAGATTTGGATTATTCTTTTTAGAACTTTCCGTAGGATCTTATCATCATCAATAATAATTACTTCTAATTTCATATTGTAAGAACATTCAAGATCAAAGTCAAGAAGATTAATTACTTGTGTTCTAAGAAATTAGTTTTATCGGCAATTTGTCGAATAATGGAATCAATTTCTTCTGCCGATTCCAGGATATTTTCCAGTAATTCCTCTTTTTCTCCAGTTTTTAACCCACCGTGTTGCATAAGATCTATAATCCCCATAAGCCTTGCTACGGGAGCTCTTACATCGTGAGATTGCTGCCTCGCAATATCCTTTAAAATTTCATTGTGCTCCAGAATCCTGTCTTCAGCGCGTTTTCTCTGGTCTACATCCTGAAAGCTTCCATATATTCTAATACATTTATTGTTTTTTGTTTCCGGTTTTCCGATGGAACGAATCCATATTTCTTTTCCGTTCAATGTAATGATGGGCAGTTCCATATCCCAGGAAATATTTTTCTCTTTGGCGTTCTTAATCGCTTTTTCCATGGTGGAATAGTAATCCTTCCGGAGCAACTTAAGTACCGATACCATTGTTGGTTTGTAACATTGGGGAGCTTCATAAATCTCGCGAGTTATCTGGGACCAGAAAACCCTGTTTTTTTCAATATCTAATTCCCAGCTACCTATGCGTGCCAGTTTGCCTGCATTATCAAATAATTGCTGCAGTTCTTTTGTCTTGGAAATGTCCTTAGCTACTGCATATATAAGCCCTTCTTCTTTCGAGATAGTACAATCCCAATTAAGCCATATTATATCTCCTGAGCCCGTAACACATTGGCATTCGTAATGAAAATTTCTTCCGTAATCTATCTTGTCCTTAATTGTTTTTTTGCATTCCTCAGTATTATCTGTATAGAGTAAATTTAATAAAGAACTCTTAAGAAGGTCTTCTTCGGAATATTCTAAAAGATCACAACCGGCCTTATTTATTCTTTTAAAATTACCCTCATAATCCAAGGTCCCTATTAAATCTGGTACCAGCTGAAAGATGTGTTGCAGATCCTGTTCCAGGCTTTTTCGGCTGATTTCGGCTGCCAGCTGGCCCGATATTTCCGGCCATACTTCACGGAATAGATTAAGAGACGTAATATCTTCTTTTATACCGCATATCCATACCCCAATAAGTTCATTGTTATTACTTAAAGGAACGCCTATTAATTTTTCGATTTGATTAATATTGTTTAAATAATTAAGCTTGCAATGATCATTTATATTCGCTACATCAGAAATTATAAGTTTGGCTGCCTCCCAAACGGCCCCTGGAACCCCGTCTCCTTTCCTGTAACTTTCTATAGAATTACTATTAATATTGACCGATTGATTGTTGTGTCCTGCAAAAAGTTCAATCTTGCTTTTATCTGAATTAACCAGCCATATTTCTGAAATCTGGAAATCGGCATACTCGTTAAACAATTGAGTGACCTCAAAGAGTGTTGACTTTAGACTATTATTATTGCTGAAAATAGCACTAAACTCACTTAAAAGTTCCTTTTTTAGTTCTACTGATCGTTGCAGGGTGATGTCGCTTAAAACACCAATCATACGTAAAGCTTTTCCTTTTTTATCACGTATTACGTAACCCTGGTCCTTAACTACCGTGTAGTTACTATCTGCATTCTTGAATCTGTATTTTGCCTGCCATCTATGCTGATTAGGATCACTAATGAATTCCTGAAATGAGATCATTATTTTCTCCAAATCCGGAGGGTAGACCAACAACCTCCAATCGTTTATGGATAGTATGGCATTTTCGGCCTGGTAACCAAAAAGAGCCTGATAACCCTGGCTCCATTCAATAGTCTCCCTGTCCAAATCTCTGGTGTAAATGGCTTCATTAGTAGCTTTATTCACATATTCTGCATGTTGCATACTAATTTTCAAATCCTTACTTTTTCTAATATTTTCGAGGATGAGACCAATAAGAGAAGAAGAACGTTCAAAGATCTGTAATGTCTCTTCTGTAGGAAAGCAGGTTTGATTATAATAGTTGGCAAAAGTGGCAATGACCTCTTTTTTCTCATTAAATATGGGTTGGGACCAACAGGCTCTTATTCCGTAGGGAAGAATAAAATGCCTGTAATTGTCCCAAAGTTCATTAGATTGTATGTCTGCAACAATAACTCTTTTTCCTGTATAGGCGGAAGTTCCACAAGAACCTGCCTTAGGTCCAATGGGCTGGTCATCTATTGCCTCTGTAATGAGTTTAGGAAGTGTTCCTGAAGCCATATGCCATACTTTTCCATCTTCTATTCTTAAAATAGAAGCTTTCATATTAGGGAAAATAGCCTCCAGTCCGTTAATATATTCCTCGAACATTTCCTTTAAATCAGATTCCTGATGTAAAGCTGCTTCTAAAAGTTTTCTTTCAATTATTCCTAATTGATAGTTGATATTTTCCTTATTCTTCCGGATCCCCTCTGAAGATTCATAGTTTGAATTAAAGCTGGCAACCGCATAGTAAACCTTCTCTTCTTCATCCCAGGAAACCGACCACTTTAGGAAATCTTTGTTATAAGTATAGGGTTCTGCTACTTTATTCCCACTGAAATTATCCCATTCATTTGCAAAATCCTGGCAGGAAGTTAGTTGCTCTTCTTTACAAATTTGATCTCCACATTTGCTGAAATAATCATCTGGATGTAACTCTAAATAAATTTCAGCTTTTTCATTAGACCATAACACTTTCCCTTCCATGTTTATTATACAAGCAATAAAATCGGCGTTCAGAAATAGTTCTTTGAACGCAAAATACTTTTCCATAATAATCTTGATTGATTAATGCTATGTAGGGATAAGCATATTAATTTTTAAGTTTTCAAAGCAAAGCGGACTTTTAAAAAAATTCTGTATAAAGCAGTTAAGAATGGTAAATTTGAGGCAAAGGTTTCAGCAAAAAAATACTTAATTTAAAACCAGTATTTCTGCTTCAGGGGCATTTCTCATGACAGAAAAAATTCCATTGTTCATCCCGCTAACCGTAGTATAAACCTCACTCGTTCCAATTATCTGGCCGTTAGTAGCTTTTAAATTAAATTTATGTCCTGTTGGAACCTGTTTTTTCTCGAAACGATCGTCTGTTTGTGAATTTTTCCTGGTAGATTCAATTCCATTTTTACAGGCCTGCATGGTTTTGTAGGCTTCGCTGCTAAGAATAATTTGTCCGTTTCTCGCTTTTAAATTGAACCGATATTGTCCTGACTTATCGGTTTTAATTTCAAACTTTCCCATTTTTCTGGTTTCTTAATTAGTATTTCTCTTACATTAGAAATTTAAATCTACTAACATACCTTTTGATTATCGTTGATAATAAAATGTATTTAAATTGCTAATACTGCGGTAAAAATATTAACTAATGTAGGTGGGAAAAGTTTTTTTATTCTAGCGGCCTAAATGACAAAATAAACGGTAAAAGTGATGCATTTAGCGGTTAGAGAAGATTCAGGCGTTTCATAAGCTGGGGTTTATTCCTTCTGCTTATTGGAATTACTTCTTTACCGATAAGCACACTATTGTCCTGTATGTCTACTATCATTTCAAGATTGATAATAAAAGAACGGTGTACTCGTAAAAACTTGGAAGCAGGTAATTTTTCCTCTATTTTCTTGAGCGTAGAATAAGTAATATAATTTTCATTAAGGGTTTTAATAAATATAAAATTCCCCTTTGCTTCGATCATTTTTATACTTGGTATATCGATCTTAATAAGACGTTTCTCGATATTTATATAAAGAACACTATCTTCTCTGGACAAAACATCTTCCTTAGATTCTTCCACCTCTGCCTTTGTACCCTTTTCCTTATTGGAAGCTTTGGTGATGGCCCTCGCAAATTTGTCTTTTTTTATTGGCTTTAGTAAGTAATCTGTGATATTATCAAACTCGAAAACGTTAAGAGCAAAGCTTTTACTGGAGGAAATTAAAATGATTTGCGGATTATAATTTAAGGCTCTTATAAAATCAAATCCATCAAACCCAGGCATAACAATATCTAGAAAAATCAGGTCTGTTTTTTTCTGTGTATTAAGATATTTCAATGCTTCTACCGATGAATTAAACTCTTTCAATAGAACTAAATCATCTCTCTGCCTGATTAATTCTATCAATATTTTTCTTGGTAATTCTTCGTCATCAACAATTACGCAGTTCATTTCCATTTAAATAAAATATAATAACGCTCGCAGTATCCTTACGCACCTTCCTATTTCCAATACTTATTTAATGAAATTAAAGTACAAAAATAATTCTGAATTAATAGGAATAACTGTTGCATGTAAAAACTAAATTATTTCTTTTTCTGAGGATTTCCTAAACCCGTTCGCTGCATGGTGCCCCAATTCTTCTTTCCTTTATAAAGATCCCAATTTCCTTTAACAGAAGCCCACATAATAAAAGGATGATAGACCAAAGGCTCGATAAGGATGGTACCAATCAGCTTTATAATATATTTGGGTTTTTTGTACTGCTGAAAAGAAAACTCTTCAAAGAAAAGCGCCGTTATCGAAAAAAGAATCGCGAAAGAATAGACCACCGCAAAGAAGATAAGATACACCAATGGATTTAAATTACTAAAAATCAAGAGGTATATCACGTAAAGAATACCCAGAAATTCAATTAGAGGCGCAAGCCATTCAAAAAACAACCAGTACGGGGTACTTAGCATTCCCAGAACTTTATATTTTGGGTTAAAAAGCATTTTACGATGTATCCAAAGGGTTTCAGCCGTTCCTCTAGTCCAGCGGTTTCGCTGCCTGTGCAGGATATGCCATTTTTGGGGAACTTCTGTCCAGCACAAAGGATCTGGAACAAAGCCCACATTATAAGAAATCTTTTCTTCCCTCATTTTTCTCCGCATCCTAACCAGTAGCTCCATATCTTCCCCTACTGTATCTGGATTATATCCTCCTACTTTTATCACAGTTTCTTTATCGAACATGCCAAAAGCTCCGGAAATGAGAAGAAGTCCATCTAAGCGAGACCAGGCCATTCTACCCATTAGAAATGCCCTGAAATATTCTATGATCTGGGCACGGGCTAAAAATGTATCAGGAAGTTTTACATCAATTATTCTTCCGTCTTCAATAATACATGAATTTGCCACTCGTATAATTCCTCCGGAAGCGATCACTTTTTTTGTATTATTCAGAAAAGGTTTTACGAGTTTCATCAGGGCATCGCTTTCCAGAATACAATCAACGTCTATACAGCATGTAATTTCATGATCGCAAAGATTGATGCCTGTATTTAAAGCATCCGCCTTTCCGCCGTTTTCCTTATCTATTATCTTTAAATTTTTATACGCCTTGTTCCGGGATTTATAGACTGCCCGCACTTTTTGTGTAGAAATGAACTGGTAATATTTAAAATCCTTTTCTTCCAGATCAAAAGTTTCAATTAGTTGCTGCAAAGTGCCGTCTTTACTACCATCGTTTATAATAACTATTTCATAGGAGGGGTAGTTAAGGGTAAGCAGGGATCGAACGTTTTCTACCACATTTGCCTCTTCGTTATAGGCAGGGGCAAGCACCGAGATAGATGGTAAACTTGAAGATTGTAAAAGTGTGAATTCAGCCTGGAAATTATGTTTTCGCTTGTAATCCCGAATTTCAAGAAAGGAGAAAATTGCAGCAAAACTGTAGCCCAGGGAGATAATTATTCCGTAAAATAAAAATAACCAGCTGGCTATCTCTGCAATTTGATAAATATTCAAACTTTCGGTATTTTGGAATTCAGGAGAAGAAGCTTCAATTACTTTTTACAAAGTAACGCTGTTCGATTCTTCGATATAATTTGATTTTAGATTATTAAAAACCTGCAGATTCATCCAGTCATGAGCAGGAATACGACTTTCAAATTTCAAAAAATCATCTGTATTTCCAATTCTTTGAAGAATCTTTATAATCACTTTTTTTGTATTTGGGGTTTGCGAATTAAACGTTTCTTTACAATAATCCAGTAGTTCTGAATATTCTAAATGCGCAAGATATTCTATGGCTGCATTCTTTAATTCTTCCTTTTCACTCAAAAGAAAAGGAACCATTTTCTCTATATTTTCAAATTGATTGTACTCGCTAATCATCTTCATTGAAAAAAGCTGAACACTGGTTAAATTATGGTGTAACAAGTTAGAAAAATCGGGTATTGGACCGGAATATTTTGTTTTTAAACATTCTTCGATATAGATCTGCTCCCAAAGCGTGATTGGGGTTTTTATCAAATCAAGAAATTCCAGTGGTTGTTCTTCTGAAATAGTTATAAAGTAAAGAATCGCCTGCTGTCGTACTTCTTCCCTTTCCGTATTAAGATGACTTTTTACAAGTTCTTTAAAATCGATAAGCCGAAGTTCTGAAGACACATAAATTGCCCTCGCTACTTTATACCAAACCCCGCTTTTTAAATCTCTTTCTGTGAGTTTATCCAATTCCCATGTAAAAAAAAGGTCGCGAATCATGGTATTGGTACTGCCTTTTAAATTTTCTTCAAAAACAAGTAAAGCTTTAATCGCTATTTTCTGTTCGAAAGTATTCTTTAAATTCTGGCTTTGAAAATTCTTAATATCCTTGGGAGACAAGCTTTCATCAAATAAATAAATGTTTATAAAGTTGCTTAACTTCTCGTTTAACTTCTTAACCTTTTTTTCTTTTAGAATTTTATGATATCGCAGATAAAGTATAGAAGAAATAAAAAATAGCGTGGTTAGAAAGAATAGGAGTGTAAAAATAAGATTGATTTTTAAGATCAATTCTCCGTTCTGGATGATATGTTCTATAAACTCCTGCAACTTAATTCCTATTTAGTCACCGCACCGGCTGTGATACAATTTTTAAGGACCTTTTAACGCGTACCGATAGTTCATTGGGGCTAAATGGCTTTGTTATAAAATCTTCTACTCCAAGATTAAATGCATCCATAATAATGTCTTCCTGTTTTGAAGTAGATAGTACGATAATTGGTGTTTCTGGGTAGACGGCTTTCACGTGTTCTATCAACTGTATTCCTGTTATAAAAGGAAGCATTAGATCTGTAAGAATAAGATCGAAATTATGTTTCTCCAGAATCTCTTTTGCAACTCTACCGTCTTCTGCAATAAAAACCTCGTAACCATCTCTCGATAATTTGAACTCAAGAGATTTGCTTACCATCGGGTTATCCTCTATAACTAAAATCTTTTCCATCACTCACGATTTTTTTAGGGTAAAATCTGTCTCCAGTTCTTTTTTTATCTTTTCGAAAATTTTCCTCAGTTCCTTTATCTGGACAGGCGCTTCTGAAGCATTAAATTTATAGATAAGCTGATTGCATAAACCAGCGGCTTCGTCATTCAGCAACATTTCAAATGAAGGTTTGATGTGATGAGCAATTTCACCTACTTTTTTGTGATCCTGGTTTTCCAGAGCTTTTTCCAGCAGTAGTATTTGCTCGCTTACTGAAGTTTTAAAAATTTCTATACTACCACATATAAATTCAGTATTTCCATCTGAAATCTCTGTAAGGTAATCCAGTGAAAAATGCAAAGCATCCTGTTTCACTTCTATCTTTTTATTGCATAGCTTTTGCAAACCCTCCAGAGTAAATGGCTTTTGAAGTAATTTCTCATCGTTCTTTGCCGATTTCTTTGTAGAAGAAATAAAAATGGGAGCGTTCTTTCCTAATTCATTCTGGATGTACTCTATAGTTTGGGTTACACTCATAGGCTGTAGGCCTTCTTCCAGGATAATGATATCGGCAAAATTATTCTGCAACCAGAGAATAGCTTCTACGCTACTCTTAAAAGATGTAACCTTAGCATCACAATTATTTTGCACTACATCGACAAATCGCTTTACTTCATCCTCATTACTTTCAATTATAAGGATGGACTTTAACTCACTATTTTTCAATTTATCATTCATTGGATTTTAATTGGGGCAGCAAATCTTTATAAATCTTTAAAATTGAGATTCCTTCAGAAAAATGTAAATGGGTATTGGTAAATTTTAGTCAAAGTAAACTAATTTTTTCCGTTTTCCTGCGTTAAATCTAAATCTTATGCGCAGTTCAAACTTTTTCAAACCTAATTTTCAATAAGGAACTTAGAAAGTTTATCTTTAATATCATCTAAAATAACCGGTTTCGTTAGATAATCATCCATACCCATTTCAAGACACTTTTCCATTTCATCTTTAACGGTTCGCGCCGTTAAAGCAATAATTGGAATGTGAGAATTTTCTTTCTCTAATTTACGGATTTTCTCTGTCGCCTGAAATCCGCTCAGTACCGGCATTTGAATATCCATAAAAATAAGGTCCAGTTCATGTTTTTCAAATTGTTCTACAGCTTCTTCACCATTTTCGGCCTGGAAGAGCGTAGCATTGGGCAGCGCTTTCTTAATAATGGTATTTGCAAGGAATTTATTAACCGGATTATCTTCAGCAATGAGAATATTAAATGGTTTTAAGAAGTTTTTAGTATCAGGGAGTTTCTTATCAATTGCTACTTCATTTGTATAAGGCTGTTCTATTTCCTCAACTATGTCGTATAACTGATGCAAATGAATAGGCTTCGTGATATTGAACTGCACTTCAAGTTCACGGCATTTCTTCATAATTTTTTCATCATTTATAGAGCTGTGGAGCAAAATAATAGGCAGCACCTCGGCTCCATAACCCATATCTGTCCTAATTTGTTCAATTAGCTTAATCCCATCCATATATGGCATATTATAATCTATAATGGCCAGATCAAAAGTTTCCTCCTTTGCTTTTAACGTACTCAAGGTCTCAATTCCATTACTGCATTCTTTAGATTTAATCTTGTTCACGGCAAGCATTTCTCTCAGGATGATGCGATTATTGGTATTGTCATCAACAATTAGTACATTTTTGATAGAGGACTGGGGTTTGTTTTGTTTAGGCGCTTCTTTTTCGGTTTGTAGTTTCACCTTAAAGGAAAATACACTTCCCTCATTTAATTTACTTTTTACCTCAAGCTTACTATCCATAAGGTTTAGAAGTTTATTACTTATGGATAATCCAAGACCGCTTCCTCCATATTTCCTGGTTGTGGAAGCATCTTCCTGATCGAATGCATTGAATATTTTCTTCAGGTTCTTTTTCGCAATTCCAATCCCGGTATCGCGTATAGCAAATGTGAATAATAACTCTTCCTCATGATCACCAATAACCTTGGAATCAACACTTAACTCGATCTCTCCTTCTCTTGTGAACTTAACCGCATTGCCAAGTAAATTGGTAAGTATCTGCCTTAATCTCACAGTATCAGCATAGACATATCTTCTAAGGTATGGAGAAATATTCAAAAGAACTTCCACGCCTTTTTTATGTGCCTGGTGTTTTACGATATCAACCGTTTGTGCACATACCAGTACGAGATCGGTCCGCTCTTCATTAAGTTCTAATTTTCCAGCTTCTATTTTAGAGAAATCCAGTACATCGTTGATCAGGTCCATCAATGAATTTGCTGAATTATATACTGTTTTCATGTACTGGCTCTGGGATTCATCAAGTTCTGTCCTCATTAAGAGATCTGTAAACCCAATAATTCCATTCAAAGGAGTCCTGATTTCATGACTTATATTGGCCAGAAATTCTGATTTGGCCTGATTCGCCGCTTCCGCTCTCTTCTTAGCCTTAATAAGAGAGATTTCCATTTCCTTTAATTCGGAAATATCGGTAGCCACACCAAGGTATCCGGTAATCTTGTCTTTATGATTCCTAATTGCTGTAACTACAAGCTGAACAGTAAATTCTGAACCATCTTTTCGAATATAAGTCCATTCTCTTGCATCAAAATTACCATCTTTGGCTTTTGCTGTAAAAACATCAAATCCTTTAATCTTCCGATTAAATTGCTCACCCAGTTCTTCACCTCTAAGCCTGATTTCTTCAGCATCATGTAATTTCTCGACATTAAGTTTTTTTATCACTTCTTCTGTAGTATAGCCAAGAAGATTCTCTGCTCCTTTGTTGAATTTTTGTACCACACCATGCAAATCTGTTTCAATCAATGACACCTGCGTAGTGGCATCCATTAAACTTTGCAATTCATTTAAACTTTTTTGCAGCGCTCTCTGGGAAAGAATTCGTCTGGTAATGTCACTTATCTGGCCTATTAGATATAAAGGTTTGCCATTATCATCAACTATTAGCGATACATTCAAAAGTCCGAATATAGTTTTACCACTTTTATGAATGAATCGCTTTTCTATACTATAAGTGTCAATTTCGCGGTTAAGTAAAGCCCTAAGTTGGGGTGTGTCTTTTTTAAGATCTTCTGGGTGCGTTAAATCACGATTTGTTTTATGTTTAAACTCGCTTTTCGGGTAACCAAATATACTGGCGAGGTTTTGATTCACCATCAACCATTTGCCTTCAATGCTTACCACACCCATTCCGTTAGGGGAATATTCAAAAGCACTCTTAAACCTCTTTGCATTCTCTTTGGCTTCAAACTCCAGTTCTTTACTGGCAGTGATATCCTCTACCTGGCTTATAATAAGCTCATCCCCTTTATTTTCAGATCTCACAATACCGCTATGCATGCGGCACCAGATAAGTTTCCTCTGCTTTGTGTAAAACTGAGCTTCTAATTGATAGTTATCAATCTCGTTATTGGTTAACCGGTTACGTTGTTCTACGGCATACCGTAAATAATCTGGATGAACAAGGTCTCTGAAGGTAAGCTTCATTGCTTTCTTTTTATCCTTCTCCTCAAAGCCGAAGATTTTGAGGCTGGCAGGATTTAATAGTAAAATTTTACCTGAGACATGCACTAACAGATTGCCAATGGAAGAATGATTAAAGACTGTTTCAAATTGTTCCTTAGCCCGTTCATAATTAATCTCACTCAGTTTTTTTGAATTAATATCCTGAAAAGCTCCATAAATCCTCACACATTTGCCATCCCTGAATTCCGGTTTACCAAACGACCGAACCCAGATTTCATTATTTCTGGCCGTGACCACTTTAAATTCAGAATCAAATGGAGTACCGTGTTCTATTGCTTCATTAACCATTTTAGTAACCTTATCTCTGCTCCATCCCTCCTTGTAGAAATTAATTCCCTCACTTAAGATAGGTTCATAATCCTGGTCAACCTCGTGGATGTCTTTGGTTACTTTGGTCCAGAAGAGTTTATCATTAATAAGATCTACTTCCCAACCTCCTACTTTTGCCAATTCATTTGTTTCGTGATATACTGAATTCAAATCCCTGAATTCCTTCAAATTTTGCAGGGTAGGCTGTTTTTCCTTAAGCCGGGAAAATTTTATGAGCAGATAGGCTTCTGAAGATGAAATTTTTATCTTTTTCGCTTTCGTTTTAAAAGATGCCTTCTTGTTGTTTGGTTTTTGAAACTGAAATGTTTCGGTGTCAGGTAGTTTACCTTCAAATCCTTCGCTAAGTATATTGTATATATTTTCCTTTATTTGAAACGGAATGGAAGACTTCCATTTTTCTTCCTGCTCTTTTTCTGAAATAGTTTCATAGCCTATACTTTTCCAGAAAGTATTATTTATCCAGATGTCTCTGGTTTTGCCATATTTGATTATCCAGATTCCATGAAGAACATCTTCAGTAATCCAACCAGCTAAAGAAGGTTCTTTAACAACTAAAATGGAGAACAATTCTGAAAAATTGAATTTGAGAGGCATAATTAACTAGATTTAGGCGCGATAAATCTAATTAAATTTTTTTTGGTTTATAGAAAGAATGCGCCGGGCTGTATTTTATAATTAATATCCAATTAGCTTTTATAAGAAATCTGTTTAGTCGCCCTAGAGAAAAAAGAACAACTTTTCACGATCTTACTTCCCTTTATTTCCGAAAAGTAAGGGATAAAATGTGTATTTGAAGAAATTTCAAATTAATACATACTCGTCACTTATTTTAAAAAAATCAAGGGAAATCCCCCATTGATAATTTGTCCTTTTCTTTTTAGTTTTATTCGACAGAATTTTCACAAAAAAATTCTAACTATTCCCATCATTCCAATCCCCTTTTTAAAAATAAGTATTAAGAATAAACCATTCTAGAATAATTATTAATCATAAAAACAATCGATTATGAAGAAGATGACTATGTATTTGGTCCTGATGGTATTTTTGGGAACCTTGTTTTCCTGTACTAAAGAGGAAACTAGACCGAATGATTTAAACCCCGAAAAAGCCACGTTATCCTTTGGTTCACTGTTGAACGACATGGTGAACAACAGAGCGGCAATTAAACAACAATTTGATGAGTTTCCTGATTGTTCAGATGGTATTCCCGCTTATGTGGAGGTCGCCCTTTCCCAGGATGGAGCCTGGGCCGTAGGAAACGAGACAGATCCGCTCCAGGTAGATCTTAACCCTAATCCAGATGATTACGACGGGGATGGAATAGATAACTATTTCACTGAGTTCTCGTACGAACTGGAACTTGATCCCGGCGACTATGTCCTGGAATATTTTAAAGTTTTTGATGATAGCGGCAATGAGCTTTGGATTGCACCCCGTAGCGGAAACTTCGATAACTTTGTAGATAATGCACTGCCTTTGGCCATTTCTCTTGGGGCCGGTGTTAAAAAGTACGTAAGTGTAGATGTGGTTTGTTTCGATAATCGTATTGTCAACGAATATGGCTATCTATTCTTTGACATCAATGGCAGTGAACTCATAGAATTCTGCGTTTTTGGTAATTTCTGTGAGGAAAATGGTCGACATTTCCCGGCACACTTCAGTGTAAATGTCTGGCACTATAGTGGAGATTCCCAAAATCCCAGAGGAGAGGTAATAGTGTCTGATTCTATGAACAATACAGGAGTAAACGGCGAGGGAGATTTCTATGCCGATCCCCTTTGTATAACGTTACCTTCAGAAGGAAACAATGAATATTATTTTGAAATCACTTTATTGGAATCAGATGAATACGATGCTGAAGAAAGACTGATACGCAGCGGAGTAATTAGCGATGAAGATATAAGAGATTTATATGACGGTGATGATAATACAGAATATTATCATTTTATGGAAGGTAACTGCGGAAGTGAGGATGCTCCCGCTCTTTTCGATATGGGTAATGGGCAGGAATTGGAACCTGAAGGACCAGCTCCGGAATGGGGACCTTCTATAACCGACCCTATGCTGGTTGTCATTGAGCAATTACTGAGTTATGATTTCCCCCCACTTTATACTTTATCTGCAGAAGAGGCGCGCATGCAGCCAACTTTTGCAGATGCCTATATGGATGTTATCGAGGAGTACAACATTCCGGTACCAAATACCAACGTGAGCACTACTAATATTTCTATTCCTGTAGAGGGAGGAGCAATAAACGGGCGTATTTACACTCCCGATTCAGGAAGGGAAGATTATCCCGTAATTGTTTATTATCACGGCGGTGGCTGGGTCATTGCCGGTATAGATACTTACGATGCTTCTATTAGAGCACTGGCTAATAAAGCAGATGCAATTGTGGTAGCTGTGGGATATCGCCAGGCACCGGAATATAAATTCCCCACTGCTCATAATGATGCTTATGCTGCTTATTTATGGACGCTGGACAATGCAGATTCTTTCAACGGAAATAATGAAGAAGTCGCTGTGGTAGGTGAAAGTGCAGGTGGTAATTTGGCCGCAGGTGTTAGTATTATGGCCAGAAATAATAACCAACAGCTTCCGGTCCACCAGGCGTTAATCTATCCAATCGCCAATTATGATTTTGATACACCTTCCTACATCGAATACCAGAATGCTGTACCACTTAACAGACCTCTGATGATGTGGTTCTTCGACAAATATCTTAATAGTCCTGCAGAAGGAGATAATCCTTTAATCTCTCTTGTTGATGCAGATTTAACTGGTCTCCCTTCAAGCACAGTGATCAGTGCTCAAATAGATCCGCTGCAAAGTGAGGGACAACAACTAGCTCAGGAACTGCAGGATGCCGGTGTGGAAACTACTTATGAGCTTTATATTGGTGTAACTCACGAATTCTTCGGAATGGGAGCTGTGGTTCCACAAGCAGATGAGGCACAGGATCTTGTTGCTGCAGAACTTAGGGAAGCTTTTAACAATTAGTAATAGAAATACTACTGCTAATTTTATGCAGTAAATTCTGGAAAATTAGATTATAAAAAGCCGCCTCATATTAAAGTGAGACGGCTTTTTCTTTTTATATAAATTAATTCAAGATCATCTTTAAAAAAAATACGAGGAATTCCTTCTTTTCAATTACAATCCGGCTCGTTATAACCTGGAATCAGCAAAAAGCAGGGATGCTTAGGAACTGTCCCAACACCTTCAAAAGCTCAAGGTAGTAAATATAGTTCGGCTGGAAGGGAGCATCCAAATTTGGCAATTATCATCTCATTAATTTAAAAACCTTTCATTAAGTTGCTTGCGGCTCCGGTGCATTTTGGGCGATTAAATTCTCTGATTTTAATTCCTCCCAAAAGTCTGCCGGAATAGTTTCACTCATAGATTTTGCGTTGGCAGAGGATTGATAAGGTTTACTTGCTCCGGGAATTACAGAAGCAACCACCTTAGGTGCTGCAGAAAATTGTAAAGCTGCACTTCGTAAATCCACACCATGATTTTGTGCGATATTGTTCATTTTCTCCCTCTTCTTTAGAAATCCATCCGGTATTCCTTCACTGTAGTTATAACGGTCTTTGCCGGCAAGGAAACCTGCATTTAAAGGTGCACCTATCACTAGCGATATATCTTCTTTTTCACAAACAGGAAATAACTTATTTAAAGCATCTTTATGGTGCATTAGGGAATACTGTGTTGCGGAGAGAAAAATGTCGGGATCACTTACTTCAATGGTTTTTAGAATTGGTTCTATAGTGTTTACACCAAAACCCCAGCCTTTAATAATACCTTCTTCCCTCATCTTTATAAGTTCTGGCATGGCTCCTTTTTGCGCTACTTCAAAATATTTAACCCAATCTTCTTTCATGTCGCCATTATCCGGAGAAAGATCATGAATATAAACTATGTCCAGTGATGAGAGACCCATTCGGTGTAAAGTATCCTCAACAGATTTACGTACACCCTCCGCCGAATAGTCATATTCATAATCAAAATTCAGCTTCCCTTTCCATATCCCCGGGTTCTTATCAAATTCCGGAGCAGGTTTTAATATACGCCCTACCTTGCTGGACAAAATATAATCTTCCCTGTTTTTATGGAAGAGAAAGCTTCCCATTCGCCTTTCACTAATTCCCAGTCCGTACCAGGGTGAAGTATCAAAATGTCTTACCCCATT
>NZ_JAVRHP010000129.1:0-6280 GCF_031846505.1 Autumnicola edwardsiae | reverse complement strand
TCTTGATAAGCGTTTTCAAAAGTCATATTTTCTTTCTCTATATAGGTGTCTAAATAATCATATACAATCCGTGACCTTTCTGGTTGTCGAGAAATTTCAAATTCACCTTCTTTTTCTCCATAATTTGTCTGAATTATTTTTGCAGTAATTCCTCGAATAATAATTTCATCGATGTTTTTATATTCTTCTTTATATTTTTCTTGCTCTAATTTTTTTTCAAATTCCTCACCATAATATTCTTCTAATAAGTGATTAGTATAAAGGTGAGAACTCTCATGAAATATAATACGTCGAGTATCTTCATTCCATCTGGGGGCAATTTTTGTAGGAACTGAGTCCGTTTTTTCACAAACATTGTTTAGCACAAATCTTCTTTTCCCGTCAGTCTCGGGTAGAAAATTGATTGCTCTACTTGTTATAGCATTCAAGGGATCAAAATAAACTATAAGATCTGAGTTCTGCTCCGTTCTAAAAAATTCATTTAATTTCTGAGTAATATTATTTGTCTCAATGGAATCCTTAAAAGGTTCAAAATTTATATTGAAATTATCTTCGAAAGAAATGCTGTTTTTGAAATTGATCATTAAGTCTGAAACTGAATCCAGATTTTTACCGTACCAACCAAATTGGTCTGAGAGCATCACCGTGTCGAGATTTTTTTTTGGCTTTAAATGTTCATCAAGAGCTAATGCTAAGGTGGGAAGATCTCCGCTCCACAAATCTCCATTTGCAATTTTTTGAACAAACGGATGATCCGAGTATTTTTTATATGGCAAATAGTGTTGGGAATAAAAATCAGTTTTACAGGGATGAAATTTTTGATCGATGCTGTCCATAATGGCTAAATTGTACGCCAATCTGAATAATTGAATCCGATCATCGATTTTTATAATTGTGTTTGATGTCTCTGTTTTCTTCTGCGGATTCTTTTGAGTGCAATTAAGAAATAATACAGTTAAACTTAAGAGTATCAAGGGATATTTTAATTTCATAGTGTTTGGTTTCCGATTATTTTTCGTGTTGTAGCACGTTTTTATTCCCAGTTTAGTAACCCATTATAAACTCCTAACCAAGTTAATCCGTGGTTATTAATGTCTAATTTTTTATAATCCCATTTGATTTTCGGATTGTTACTGTATTTTAAAATCTCAATGACTTCATTTAAAGGCTCGCTAAACTTTTGTTCATAGTCGTCCCCGTAACCGTTTGCGAAATAGAAGCTTTTAGTTTTTGACAAGTCCGCTTTTACGAACTTTTTAAACCTTTCTATAAACTGTTTTTGATCATAATCATAATTAGGACTTAAGATAATATTGTAATCGAAAAGATTTTCTGTCGACATTGTCGCATAAGTTAGAAAAGTTGCTCCCAATGATTGTCCTATTGCTAATCTGTAATCTTCTGTTCGATAGTTTTCTTTTAAAAATGGCTCTATTTCTTGTTGAATATGCTTTATTAATAAATCTGCATTACCCATTGGTGGTTTATATCTTTCCAAAGTTTCTTCGTGATTATTTGGAGTAAGAAATTCATTCCATCTATCTTCTGTAACAATACCTACAATTATTACTGGTTCAATGTCAGTCATTGATAAAAATTGAATGTTGCCGCTTATATAATTAAATATTCGTTGATTCTGAGCATCAAATAAATAGAGGACTTTAAATTTTTTGTCTGGATTTTTAAAATATTCATCTGGAATAAAAATCTGTAATTCTCTGTCTTTTTCAAATATTTTTGATTTTATAAAAACTGTATTAGTTTCTGCATAATATTTATTTGGGTCAAGTTTAGTTTGCCCAAATATTGAAACTGTAAATAGTAAAAATCCGAAGATTATTATTTTCTGCATTTTATCTGTTTTTATCAAATCTGCTAAAACGGTTTTGTATAAAACTGTGCGCTGGTGAGGTTGATTTTCCGCTTTTAAGGCTTCTTTAATGAAATTGTTCATTTAAAGCGTAAATTTTAAAGTTGCCAGGACTTGGGAAGGACGCAAGCGATAACTACTTTGCACGTAATAATACTCGTTATTGTAAGCATTAATAAACTCATCGGTATTCAAGATATTTCGCCAACTAATGTTTAGATCCATTTTTGGTTTCTCAAAAGTAAACTGATAGCTAAGGTTCACAAAATAATTGTCGCCATTATCAGATAACGAATTTCCGTAATATTCGCCGCCCACACTTAGATACTGATTGTCCTTTGGATAAAAATAAAGATCGAGAGTATGTTGATGGCTTTCTATTTGCTGAAAATCACTTTCTCCAAACCCGGAAGTATAAGTGGAATAATTACCTGAATAATTCGTAATTAGCCAACTGGAAATCTCAGCATCAACACTTCCTTGCAAATTAAAACTTCTTGTATTCACCTCGGCCAGCATATTATTTAGAAGTTGCTGCCGCTTGGATAAATTGTAAGAGGCATTCAGCTTAAGTGTGGTCTTTAGTTTTCTAAAATATTTACTTCCGCCGGCTCTAAAGCTATGATTATCAACGCTATTATCCCGAGCAAGCGCTTCTAAAATTGTTGTTCCATTTTCACCAATATTAGAACTGTACAACAAGTTATTTTTAGAATAACTATACGAATAAGATGCGTTTATAAATAATTGCTTTAACGGATTTCGATAAGCCAGCCCACCACTATAATATTGTCTTGTTTCTTCGGAAATTGGTGCGTTGTACCGATTTAAATTTCGATAATTATTCAGCAAAAACCCATAATATAATTGCTGAAGTTCACCAAAATCATAATTCAATTCTGCTGAAGCATTGGCATCCCAAAAGGCTGAGACTTTTTTATTCACAGAAAACCTAGGCTCAAAAACCAATCGATCGAAACCTCTTTTTTCTTCAAAATTCTGATCTTCGAGCTGATAACTTTTAAATTGAAGCGGCGTACTTAAATTTAAATTCCAGGTTTCATCCTTACTTTCAAATCTGAAAGCGTTTTTAAAATATACCGAAGATTCTACAAACTTGGTTCTGTTTTTAAAATCAGCATCTAAAACCTCTTCCCCGTTTTCCAAAAAAATATCAGTATCTAATTGTTGATTCTGGATCGAAAATCCAAATTTTGGGATATGGTAAATTGGCCAAACTTTTTTGTAAACCCAGCCGAATTATCGGTATATATTTTTCGTGAAGAAACCTGTTGCTGAATCTCGCCATAAGAATCACCATCATTAAAAATAGCCTCAAATTGTCCTGGTTGTACCAATAGATCCTGATTGGTTTCTGTAAAACCGATATTAGAATTGAAAGTGATCAATTGTTTTCCAACAGTTCTAAGCAGGCGTAGATCATTTTTTATTCCGAAGAAAGGATTATCCAGCTGTTGCTTTATTTGCCCATCGGGACGGTCTATAAAACCACGATTAGCATTCCAGGAACCTTTAAACTCTAATTGATCTTTCAGGTAATTTTTATCGGCATTTTTTTCGAAAGTGAGTTGCCCCTCTAGTTTGCTTACAAAAATATCATTATTAGTATTCTCGATCACATCGATCGTATCTGTAGGCGTAAAATATCGGGTTTGTGTACTCCCATCCTGTTGCTGGTAATCATTTAGATAAGAAATGTTCAGTTTTAGATCCAAATCATCCTTCAACCGTTGCAAAATATTTGCTGAACCTAAATGCACATTATTATCTAGCCAACGCTCCGAAGAAAATGGTGGTTTCAAGACATTCTTAATCGAAAGCCAATCTTCTTTATCAATATCAAAATCGTTCTCAAAAAAATTGATCGAAAAATTACGAATCTCGCCAGATACATCGTTCCCGGTGTTATTGCTTTGATAGGTAACAATCGCCTGTCGTTTTTTTGTAAAGATCATTGGGGTTACCTTGGTTTGCCAAAGCAAAGGTGCTGCACCCATCCCGACGGTCGCTGTTCCGCTAACGGTAACATCTTTTTTAAGCTTGATATTGATCGAAGCACGTTCTGAAAACTCCAAACTATCCAAAACTTTTACCGGCTGATGATTTTCGAGAATCTCGACTCTAGAAACCGCATCGGCCGAAAGGTTGTTATTCGCCATATTATAGCGCCCTTCTAACAAATCTAAACCTTCGATATAATATTTTTGGATAGGTTCGTCTTTATAATAGATCTGTCCATTTGGTCGAATATTGATTCCCGGTAATTTCTTTAAAATATCAGCAATCACCCGATCGTTTTTATCTTTAAAGGCAGCTACCGAAAAACTGAGTGTATCGCCACGTTGTTGTAAAATTTCAGATTTTACAATTACTTCTTTTAAAGATTCTGAAGAAGGTAAAAGTTTAACTTGCAATGTCTGCGCTTTATTTTGAACCGTTTGTTTAAACGTACCAAAACCAATGTAGGAAACTTTTAAAAATAAAAATTCGCTATCAGTTTTGACTCCTATTTTAAATTTTCCATCGGTATCTGAAATACCATAAGCTAAGATCGAAGAAACTGAATCTTTACTGATTATTACCGTTGCCCCACTAAGTTTTTCATTTTGATCATCAAAAATCTGCCCCGAAATTTCAGTTTGAGAATAGCTCGCAAAACCAACAAAAATCGATATCAAGAAAAGGAAAATCTGTTTAAAATAATCCAATTGTTCAATTTTTTTTGATTGATGATTATTCGTTAAAATGAAGTTCAATAGGATTATTTCGTTTTTTATATTTTTTAGTTAGTTCTTTCTTTTGTTCAGCTTCATCTTCTTCACTCCAACCGAATTTTATTCCTGCCTTTTGCATTGTTCCAATCGGATCGCGATTATAATCGTCCCGAACCTGATCAAGTTCTTGCTGAGAAACAGCTTTATAGCTGTCCAAATTCATTAGTTTATCCACCGGTTTTTCTAATTCCTGAAATCCCGTTAAGCTAAAATCATAGTGTCCCTGAAGGTCGGAGATCTCTAAAATAAGTCCCGGCAAACCACTAAACTTATAAGGCCCATTGGAGAATGGTAATTCTGGCGCAAACCAGGCGATATAATTTCTACCTGCAAAGGTACCTGTGGCTTTCTGAACGCTAAAGCCTAAAATTTCTTTATTTTCTGGCTGAATTTCCCAATCAATCTGTTTTAGATCCTGTTTATATTTTAATTCATATTGAAAAACCTTTTCGGCTAAAATAAGTTCGTTATCCTTATAATCTTTATAGATGGAGTATTTAAAATCGGTCATTTGGTTGTACTCATCCATCCTCATGGTTTCAGGATTTGTCATATTCTCTAAAGAATCTTTAATCGCTTTACCCAAGCTGGAATACCGCGAGTGGTCGTTACCTAAATAAAGAACTCCAATTTCAGATTTTATAGAATTTGTATCGGTAGAATTTTCTTGATATTCTAAACGGTAAGTAGCTTTATAAGAATAGGATTTTTGTGCCTTCAAATGTCCCAAACTCATTAAAAGTGCAAGGATTATTATACTTCTCATTTTTGTAATTTTTTAGGATTATTGTTTTGGTCAATTCTGCTCCGGTTCACTATTCAGAATAATAATGATCTTCCCGCTCGATAACAAATTATAAAATGAATAGCAGTGTAAAAAAGCTAGTTTTAATTTCGGACACATTAATTTTCGTAATTTTTCAATTTTCATAAACTCTGGCGGGAAAATCCGATTTTCGCTTTATACTCTGCCTTGCATGCGGCACAACGGTTACGGTTATCGCAAGTTGCGGGAGTAGCGACGCGGACTTGTCGGCTTAACCATTTTCTTTCCTGGTTTTTAAAAATACACTTTTTCGACTAAACCCGTTATTTGCGATGAACCGATGTTGCCAACAGTATTGTTTTCCTAAACTTTTGTACTCTTTCTATATTTCCTAACGGTTTTAATTAAAAGGAAGATTATATGGATTAAAATTCCTATTCCTAAAGTTGAAAATATAATTATTAAGAGGATTTTTATTTCTGAATCGAACTGGATGTATTTTGAAATTATTGTTGCAATGTAATTACCTAAGGACAGAAACAAACTTACGATCAAATGTCTATTCAAATTTCGTAAGGAATTTATATATGTTACCGCATTTGTTTTTCTTTGGGTTAATAATATATCTTTCTCACCGTTCTTAATTCTATCACTTATTTCCTTAAGCTGTTCTCTACGACCAATAATAAAGGAATAAAGCACTGTAAAAAGTGTAGCACTGAAGCCAAAAATTACAAGCGAAAAATTTCCTGCATCACTTAAAATATTATTTAATAATATGTCTGTGTGACTGTTATTCATTTTCACTCAAGTATTCCTGAAGTACAGGCGTTAGTTTATCAATTATAA
>NZ_JAVRHP010000128.1:0-6476 GCF_031846505.1 Autumnicola edwardsiae | reverse complement strand
TTTGTTTACGAAAGTCAAATCGCTGCGAAAGTCAAGTCTATTGAATTACCAATGTAGTGAAAATTCTGGTAATAAATCAGGTAACCGAATAGGTAACCTTTGAATTGATATTAAAGCCAATCTTATGATTTTAAGAAAAATGAAAATCCTTGATTTTCATAAGATTAGCTATATTTTGGTGTCTATTGACACCGTAATTGTCGGGGTGGCAGGATTCGAACCTGCGGCCTCCTGCTCCCAAAGCAGGCGCGATAACCGGGCTACGCTACACCCCGAAACTTTCATTATTACGTTAGCGGATGCAAATATAATAATTCTCTCCGGTCCGCAATAAAAAATTTAATTTTTATATATTCGTTTTTTAAAAACTACTCTAAGTTTTTTTATAAAAAAGATGTTATGAAAAAATCATTTCTTGTACTTGCCTCTACTTTAACCCTCTACGCATGTGGAGAAAATGGCAAGAACAGCGATACCGCCAATAATCAGGCCGATACAGCAGAACCCACTGCTAATAAAAATATTGTTCCAGATCCTATTCCGGCACAATCATCCTCTGAAAATTACAGTTATGAGGTTGTTGTTCCAGGCATGCAAATTCCATGGGGATTCGCCTTTTTACCGGACGGGAGTATGCTGATTACAGAAAAAAGCGGTGAAATTGTTCATTTTAAAAATGGTAACAAACAAAGTATAAACGGTGTCCCTGAAGTTTACGACCGCGGACAGGGGGGGCTTCTTGATATTGTACTACATCCCGATTATGAAAGTAACGGATGGATTTATATTTCATATGCTTCTCCAGAAGGTCCCGAAGAAGGAGGAAACACTGCTATAATGCGTGGTAAACTCGAGAATGGAAATTTCACAAATAAAGAAGTACTTTACAAGGCAGGCCCCAACACCACCAAAGGACAGCACTTTGGCTCTCGTATAGTTTTTAATAAAGAGGGCTACTTGTACTTTACAGCAGGAGAACGTGGTGCCAGGGATGAAAATCCGCAGGATATCACTCGAGACAATGGAAAAGTGTACAGGTTGAATGATGACGGTACTATTCCTACTGACAATCCTTTTACAGATAATGAAGCTGCAAAAAAGGCAATTTTCTCCTATGGTCATCGTAATCCTCAGGGAATTATCCTGCATCCAGAAACTGGTGAAGTATGGGTACACGAACATGGACCGCAAGGAGGTGATGAAATAAACATTATAAAAAAAGGAAAGAATTATGGCTGGCCTGAGGTAACCTATGGTGAAAACTACGGCGGTGGTGCAATAACTGATGAGACATCCAATCCAGAAATGGAAGATCCTATATTTTATTGGCTCCCTTCCATTGCACCAAGCGGAATGGCATATATTATATCAGACAAATTTCCGGAATTAAAAGGAGATCTTTTGGTTGGTTCTCTTAAATTTCAGTATATAGAGCATCTTATTCTGGACGGAAAAAAAGTAGAAAAACGAGAAAAACTATTGGAAGATATTGGCCGTGTAAGAGATGTTCGCCAAGGACCGGAAGGAGATATTTACGCAGCCATAGAAGGAACAGGAATAATTAAACTAATAAAAGAAGAATAATCCAAATGAAAAAAATTCTATTTACTGCTTTAGCACTGGCAATGTTCGCTTGTAAATCTGACAAGAAAGAGAACCAGGAAGAGGAAGAATCCTATGTAATCCCATCTTCAGAAAAGTCGGTTTCACAATCGCCTCTAGAGGAAAGCGTGGCAAGAGGAAAAGAACTATATTCAGATTTATGTGCCACATGTCATCTCCCCACAGGTAAAGGTATTCCCGGAACTTACCCTCCTCTTGATGGATCCAACTGGCTCACTGAAAAACGTGAAGAGAGTATCCATGGGGTGAAATTTGGTTTAAAAGGAGAAATAACGGTAAACGGAGAGACATATGATAATTTGATGCCTCCAATGGGACTAAGTGACCAGGAAGTAGCAGATGCCTTAAATTATGCAATGAATTCGTGGAGCAATAATGTTGGGGAAATGGTAACTGCTGAAGAAGTTGCTGCAGCACAGGAATAACCAAAGAAATGCTGTTTATCGATAAATATTACTCTTGGTCCAATTTCTCCTCATATAGAAGCACATAGGCGGTTATATAGTGCGAAGCGCTGACAATGATGACGTTAAAGTCTTTATTTTTTCTTACAAATTTTGCAATTTTTGCGAAACGTTTAACTAAATTCATTATTATTGCACTATCAAATTTACTTTCTTTGACAAAGTTTTTTAAATCAATTAAATTTAAACCTATGAAAAAATTATTTACATTTTTGTTCGTTGGCTCGATGATCGCATCCTGTTCCAATGATGAAGTTAACGAAATCAACGAACCGGAAGCAGCCGTAGATCTTGAAACACAAGTTTCTGAAGGTCTTTATGACAACTCCAATCTTGGTATTTATGAAGGTGTTTTCACTTCACTTGAAAGCAACAACCGTGCGACAGTCCGTATAGAGGTAGACGGTAAAGGTAACCCTGTAGCTTCTTTTGTATTTCCAAATGGGGGCCTAAAAGCATTTAGAGCAGATCAAAAACTTTCAAAATCATCTTCTGAAAAGATCCATTTTTCAGATGAAGAATTTGATTTTGATTTTGCAGTAAATGAAGATGGTACCGAACCAGTAATCAGCAATGTTACTTATATGGGAGAAAAAGGGGATGTAATGATCGTGAAGGAAACTTCTAAAGCTGCGGTTACTCCACGTACAGGAACATATGCTTGTTTACCTGGAAGCTGTGACACCCATCCTGATCTCGGAGTCGGAAAAACTCAAACATTCAATGCTATTCTACAAACATCCACTACCTCTGGTAATGTTGCAGATGATAGTCGAGCTGATGTTGTTTTTCAGGTGGTATTAGGCAGCACCACTTATTATATGAACAGCTCAACTCCATCTATGGAACAAACTAGCTGCACAGAAAGGCAAAGAACCATTGGAGGCGTTGTTTTTGCTGTAACACGTTGTCAGTTCTCAGGAGCTATTCAGGGTGGATCTGGTCTTGCTACAGTTAATGGAACTCATAGATATGGAAGACAGGTTTCCTTCTCAGGAACTACTGGTGACTTTACTTGTTCAGATTATTTCGGAACAATAGTTTATGAATCTAGTATATTAGGAACCTCTTCAATGGAATTCGTTTCAGATGATATTGAAGGCGAAGATGATTATTGTTTCCCAACTGAAGGACTTTAATAATCTAAAAATGATGAGGCGTAGTGCCAGATCATCTAAATATTTTACCCAAGGATTAAATCCTTGGGTTTTTTTTATTTCAGAATTGCTTCCTCTTATTTAATTTTGAACAAATAATATAATTTGCTATTTAATTCTTTTGAATATGCGATGTTTTTGCCTAGTTGCTTTGTTCTTTACTGGCTAATAGGAAGTAAAAAAATAAGGCTACAAAACCTTTTTCTGCTTATATTCAGTTATTTTTTTTACGGATTTTGGGATGTCCGGTTTTTAGCTCTGATTTTTCTGAGCTCCCTGGTAGATTATGCCGCAGCCTTACAAATAGGAAATACAAACTCTACAAGAAAAAAGAAAATATATCTGTGGCTCAGTTTGATCTGGAACTTAGGAGTCCTTTTTTCCTTTAAGTACTTCAACTTTTTCGTTGATAGCTTTATAACAGCTTTTAATTTGAGCGGTCATCAGTTCGGCTATTCTTCCCTAAATATAATTCTACCCGTAGGACTCAGTTTTTACACTTTTCAAACTATAAGCTATACTATTGACGTTTATAAGAACAAAATAAAGCCTACCCCTCGCCTTCTCGAATTTCTCTGTTTCGTGAGTTTCTTTCCACAACTTGTCGCCGGCCCCATTGAAAGATCATCGTTTTTGTTGCCACAATTCCTTAAAAGTAGGCGATTTGATATACAAGCAGCTAAAGAGGGCCTGAGACAAATCTTATGGGGCTTATTCAAAAAAATTGTAGTTGCAGATAATCTTGCTATTGCTGTGAACGCTTTATTTGGTAACCCCTATGATTATCAGAGCTGGGAACTTGCCTATGCCCTAACCTTGTTTTATTTTCAAATTTACTGTGACTTTTCGGGTTACGCAGATATAGCCTTAGGTTCTGCTAAATTATTTGGTTTTAAGTTGCACGTTAATTTCAGACTACCCCATTTCGCTGCGAGTATCCCCGATTTTTGGCGAAGGTGGAACATTACCTTAAGCCAATGGTTCCGGGATTATGTTCATATTCCATTTTTACAACACAGAAAAAGAAATATTTTTAATCGACGAATAGCTCTAATTATCACTTTCGGATTAATAGGACTGTGGCATGGAGCAGCATGGACCTTTATTGCTTTTGGACTGGTACATGCTCTTTATATGATTGTTTATCAAACTTATGACAAGAAAATAAAAAGAAATTATAAACTCAATAAATTTGTTTTTTTTGAGAAAGTACGTATCCTAAGCGCAATAACCTTATCTTTTACACTTCTTGTTCTTTCAATTGTTTTTTTTAGGGCTCCAGATATAAACACGGCTTTTCTTATTTTATCAAGAATTTTTTCTTTCATTCCTGATCAGGACTTCCAAACAATTATAAATTTTAAAATTCTGTTCCTATTGGGTATGCTAGTAATGGAATTTTTTACCCGGAAGCGGGAATATCCTCTTCAGTATATTGAGAAAAAATTCCCTAGAGCTTTTAGATGGACTATTTATTACTTTTTTGTGTACATTATTTTAAGATATGGCGGACCGCAAGAATCATTCATTTACTTCCAATTTTAACCTAAGAAGGTTTTTTTATCACATATGCCTATTCATTATCCCGGTAATAGGTATATACACCACTCTCGAATTAACTTTACGATCTGTACCATTTGAACCTAAAGTAAAATATGAGTATTACTTAAAAAACAATAAAAAGATAGAAATTCTTGCTTTAGGAGCAAGCCAGACAGAAAGATCTATAAATCCAGAATATTTAGACAAAGTTGGATTAAATTTGGCCAACTCAAGTCAAGGTATTTATGCTAATCTGGAGTTGTTTAAGTTCTTTGAGCCGAGACTTCCAAACTTAAAGCTGGTAATATTAGGATTACCCTATAATTCCATCCAACGGGGTCCCGATTTCACCATGATGGAAGTCCATCATTACAACCTCATTTTTTATGGGGTTAATACATTTGGCAGAAGTATTAAACCCCAGGACTACCTATTACTTCATACTAATCCCGACTTTTTCAGTACAAGGCTTATGAACTTTTTAAAAGATGAATCACCCATTAAACTAAATCAGCAAGGATTTGACACTAATAAAGTTTATGGTTCATATCAAGCCGTAGATTTTAAAATAAACCGTATAAATAGGGAAGATATATACATAGAAAATTTCCGTAACAAACAAGCTCTTCAGAAAAATAAAAACATCTTGAAGAACTTTTTAAGTTACTGCAAGGATCAGCAAATAAAAGTCCTTTTCTATAGTCCCCCGTCTCACTCTCTTTACAATGCACTACGAGATAAGAGGATGATAAGAGAGAGGGACAACTTGATAAAAGATTTAAAGAAGGAATTTCCTTCTATAGAATTTTTTAATGAAGAGAAAAACGAAGCTTTTACTGCAAGATATTTTTACAACGCCAACCATTTGAACCCTAAAGGGGCAAGAAAAGCAACTTTACGATTAAACGAATTTATTAGGGAAAATTATAACTTTAGGTAAGAATTTAATCTAAAATAGAACAGCTTACAATTATCAGAGAAAGTGTAAGCGCTCTCTCAAATAAGTACACTTTTAAAGTAAATATTGAAAAGGAAAGGACTTTTCATTTCAAGAATTATAAGTTTCTAATCCTCTATAAATTTCTGAACCTTAAAAATATTTAAACCTTAAGTGAATCAAAAAACTATCTTTAAGAAACATAAGCCTTCACTCCTTGCCACGACCTACCTTGACAAATACTTTCTCTGAACCTTTTAGAAACTTCCATCTGTTACTAGATTCTGGAGGCTTCATTTTGAAAAGCTCTGGAGCAATTAAAACGTCGTACATTAAAAGTTTATTCATAGTAGGTTGTGAATTATACCATTCGACTTTACTTTTTCTCTCTTCGTTAAAACTATGTTTAATCATTTTCTGAAAATAAAAATTATCAGGATATGAATAGTCCTCTTGAGAATCTTTCAGCTCACCATATTCAAAAAGATATTTAATTGAAGGTGACTCTTTTCTATCAGCATAAATTAGATAATTATCTCCTTCATTTTTCAAGCTCATCAGGTCCTCGAGTGTTTTAGTGTCCCTTAGATAACGAGGTAAAAGAGAGTCAGCACGCCATATTATCATAAAAGCAATAACTCCTAACAATAGAAACTGAGCAAAAGTTTCTTTTCTTCTAATAAGAATGCTAAATATTTCACCAAAAAATATAATGAAACAGATGAAATTTAAAAAGATCATAGCCATGCATCG
>NZ_JAVRHP010000127.1:0-6751 GCF_031846505.1 Autumnicola edwardsiae | reverse complement strand
TGAAATTTACGAAGGTGTAGAAGATTATAAATAAAATTAAAAGGTTGGTTTAAGTGGGGGTAGGTAATTTTTAACTCTTACGTTTCCCAAATTTATCTATCCTGCGCGCAAAAACCGGTGCTATACATTACTGTAATACGAAAATTGGCTTTTTTGGCACCTCTCTAAATTCGTTATTTGAAGTGAAATTTCTCCCCATTTGCATCTTAACGTAATTTTCTCATTAACAGCTATTCTTTCCCTGAATTAATCCTGCTGAAGAATAAAAAAAACCACTGTTTTCGTCTTTCTGCTGAAGTTTATATCCTAAAGCCACTTTTTTAGTGAACAAGTCTTCAGAATTTGAAGATTAACCAGCCTTTTCTGAAATATTACTCTAAAAACAACATGTCAGCCTCCATATTTTCAGAAGGTATTCCGCTCTTTAGATAAATCCACCACTAAAACGAACCCGATAATTGCCATTTTCAACAAATCACTTCTTAAAACTAAAAATGTCTCACCAGGTTCAAAAATCTTCAGAAAAAAATTACTCAACCTGATAACTTTAAGAAGTACAGAACATCTTTTAGGATATCATTAAAACATAAGTAACCAAATGCTAACTATCTTAATGATAGATTATTCAGAAACATTAAAAAAAAGATGCAATGGAAAGTAACGAAAAGAAAACAGTATTAATTACCGGGGCAACAAGTGGAATTGGTAAGGCACTCGCGCACAAATTCGCAGGGAATGGCTATGATATTATAGCAGTATCACGAAATGAAGATGAACTCAATAAAATTACATCAGAAATTCAGAATCAGTACGGTGTAGAGGTGTTTAGTATTAAAAAAGACCTTGCACAAGATGGAGCCGCGAAAGAGGTATATAGCGAAGTAAAGCAGACGAAACGCACGGTGAATATTCTGGTTAACGACGCCGGGGTAGGACAGCGGGGAAATTTTGTTGATATTCCTACAGAGAAAGATTCAGAGATTATTCATCTTAATGTGCTGGCACTTGCCCAACTCACCAAATTATATGCTAAAGAAATGGTAGAAAGAGATGAAGGCCGCATACTAAATTTAGGTTCTATCGCAGGGTTCCAGCCTGGGCCAATGATGGCAATATACCACGCGACAAAAGCATTTGTTGTTTCCTTTTCTGAAGCTTTGGCAACAGAGCTAAAAGATATGAAAAGCGCTGTAACCGTTACCTGCCTATGTCCCGGCCCCACCGATACCAACTTTTTCTCGAGAGCAGATATGGAAAATACCAATGTTGTGGCAAATAAAGACAAACTAATGGAATCTCCCCATAAAGTAGCTGAAGAAGGCTATGAAGCGTTAATGAAAGGAGAACGCATCCACATACCCGGAGCTTCCAACAAGGTCATGACTTTTACGCGACGGGTGATACCAAAAAGTCTTCAGGCTAAAATCCAGAAGAAGTTTTACGAAACACATGAGGAGTAGTACACTTTTCAGCTAAATTTTGCGTATGTAGATTTAAGAACCGAAATGCTGTTTTTGTCACCCCTGGTTGCTGAATGTAGCATTTTGGTTCTATGATAAAGCAGGCCAATACTTTATTTTAAAACTTAAAAAGCTCTGGATAAGCCGAGGGAAGATTAAGAAAATCAAAACCCTTTACAACTGGTGTTTTATCTTTCTTCATTTCATTTTAAGAAGACATAATATGTCTTCAAAAGTTTGAATATCTGCTTGTCCGGGCTTTATATCTTAAGAGAATGGAGGTAATATTACTAGTTTTAGGAGTAGTTCTAATTGTACTTATCACCATAGATATGCTAAGCACTATCCTGCGCATGAACGGAGGAGGCTTTATTTCTAATTTTATATTAAAGAAAATATGGAACACCTTCTTTGTACTAAGCAAAAAAAACGGTAGTTCGCCAATCCTTTCCAATGCCGGATTTTTTGTTATCTTAATGCTATTCTGCCTTTGGATAGGCTCTATCTGGATAGGTTATAGCCTAATTTACCTATCACACGTACCCTCTGTTGTAAATACCAATACGCTATTGCCTTCCAATTGGGTTGGAAAAATTTACTTTGTAGGATACACGCTTAGTTCTTTAGGAAACGGAGATTTAAAATCGGGAGGCGATGCCTGGCGCATCCTCTCCAATATTTTGTCCCTACACGGGACTTTTCTTGTTACGCTCTCTATTTCTTATATTATTCCTGTTTTGGATGCAGTTATAAAAAAAAGGACATTATCTGCTTATATTTATCAATTAGGAAGGTCTCCTGCAGAATTACTAAGAAATTGCTGGAACGGTAAAGACTTTTCTCTTCTACATGATCAATTCCAGAGCTTACACACCATGATTTTAAACCACAGCGAAAAGCATCTCGCATATCCTGTTCTTCGTTACTTCCACAGTAACGAATTAAAATATTCAGCCCCACTTTGTATGGCAATCTTAGATGAAGTTGTGACTATCCAGGAGGTTTATAAAATTGATAAGTCTGATAGAGCCTATAATTGGCTGATTCTGAAAAAATCGCTGAATTCTTACCTGGAAATTCTCAGTGATTCTAATGTAAAACCAACAGACGAGGCTCCGCCTTTTGAATATTCCGAAGATTTAGATTTCTCTGAATTAACGTCAGATAAAAAGCTTACAGAAATTCTTGAAAAATTCAAAAAAAGAAGGAAAATCCTGGCAGGCTCTGTTAAAGAAGATGGATGGGATTGGGATGATGTAATTAAAAAAAGAGAGGTAAAAAGAAAGTTTTAAGAATTACCTGATGAATAGAAAAGCAAAAACCCCAAGAGAAAATTCCAATCTCTATTATTTAAATTTCATACACTTATGGGATAGTCTCGAAAGATCCTATTAATTTTCGAGAACATGCTTAAGGTTTTTCAATCCCTCTTCAAATCTCTTTGCAAGTAAGCGGTCTACTCCGTAAAACAGGCTTACAATGGTAAGCGGGAAAGGTACATATCCTCTTACTCCCCACACCATTTTTGTCTTTTCCGGCTCTATTTCTTTAACGCCGATGTATGTAAGGGCGTTTACCTTAAATGGCTTTATAAAGAGTACTTTTGTTTCTATTACTTTTCCCTTACGTACTTTTACAATTCTTTGGACTCCTTCTCCCACCCTGTGATTGCCTTTCCAGTAGAAAGAAGCTTCGGTCTTGCCATCTGTTTCTTTGTACTTCAAGGTAGCTTCCGGGTCTCTTTTAAACCAGGGCATCCATAGTGGCTGTTTGCGTAATTGCCGCACAAAACCATAAACCTCTTCCCTGGACCTGTTAATCACGATTGTTCGGCTTAAATCATATTCCTTTTTCGCCCATGCGTGCAGGAAAGCGAAGAAAGTTATAATAGCAATTATTATATAAAAGAATAAGGTCATCTGGAGCTTTAGTAAGTTTGAAAAGTTAGCAATAAATTAGGATTTCAGAAAGTCCTCTTTTAATTTGTCTGAATTTTTAAGACTTTTCTCTGCCCATTCCAAATGTAAAACAAATTTTTCCTTCTCTGTGAGCCGCCAGTCGTTTGAACTGCTTTTTAGTCTAAAAATAAGAGATTGCAAAATAATGGCTGCCGAAACAGAAATATTTAAGCTTTCTGTAAATCCGTACATGGGAATTTTTAAAGTGGCATCTGCATTTTTGACAAAATCTGTAGACAAGCCATCCTTTTCTGTTCCAAAGAATATGGCGGCAGGAGAGGAAATATCAAAATCCTGAAGTAGATCTGCGTCTCCATGAGGACTCGTGGCAACTATACGGTATCCTTTTTTCCGCAATTCGGCAATGCAGTTTTCCGTAGAATTGTACCTGTTTACCCCTACCCATTTTTGTGCGCCCATTGCAATTTCCTTATCTATCCTCCTAGGATTCTTTTCTTCAATTACATGGATATTCTGTATTCCAAATACATCGCAACTTCTAAGAACTGCACTGGTATTATGAAGTTGGGAGACATCCTGCGTTGCCACAGTAAAATAGTTTGTTCTCTCTAATAATACTTTCTCAAAAAGCATTCTTCTTCTGGGAGTGAGAAAGCCTAGAAGGTAATCTAGTAGTTCTTTGTTCATTGGCATAAAAGTAAAAAATACCTTGAAACTATTTGCTTTCAGAGTATTTTAAATCCTTAAGAATGGCAGGTTACTTTCTCCGCAAAAATTTTTAGTATCTTCTATTCCGAAAAAAAATAAAAAATAAACCTTAGCTTATGAAAAACCTGGTGGTTTTTACCGGTGCAGGAATTAGCGCAGAAAGCGGAATTAAAACTTTTCGTGATGACAACGGACTTTGGGAAGGACACGATGTTATGGAAGTAGCCTCCCCACTCGGGTGGCAGAATAATATGGAACTCGTGCTGAATTTTTACAACAAGCGTAGAAAACAACTTCTGGAGGTAGAACCGAATGATGCACATCACGCCCTGGCCAAACTTCAGGATAAATATAACGTGCCTATAATTACCCAGAATATCGATGATCTACACGAACGTGCGGGAAGTCAAAAGGTAACACACCTGCACGGAGAACTGCTGAAGGTAAGAAGTACATTTGATGAAAACCTGGTGATGGATTGGAAAAAAGATCTTAATAGTGGCGATTTTTGTGAACATAACTACCAGCTAAGGCCCCATGTTGTCTGGTTTGGTGAAGCAGTCCCCATGTTTGAAAAGGCTTCTGAAATTTGTTCTAAAGCAGACATTCTTTTAATAATTGGCACTTCTATGCAGGTCTATCCCGCTGCAGGTCTTATAGATTTTGCTCCGGAAGATATTCCGGTTTACTTTATCGATCCGAAACCAAATATTTCCGGATCTAAAAATTTAAAGATAATTTCAGAAAAAGCAGTTAAAGGTGTTCCTGCTCTTGTTACTGATTTATTGCAAAATGACATTGAGAGAACAGGAAAAATTTAGGTGTTCCATTTTCCAGGTTTAGTGGAAGCTGTATCTTTACCCTTAAAATAATTTTCTCTGTTGAGGCACTTGTTTTATGTTTTCTGTCCCTGAGCGATTAAAGGTCAAATACCTTTTGTTCCAATAGCTATTGGAAGCGTTCATAACATGTTTACATATTTTTAACTATAGTGACTTTACGGGAATCATATAATCTTCAGAAAAAATGACAGCGCTTACAGCAATTTCTCCAATAGACGGTAGATACAATGCAAAAACCCGGGAACTTTCTGCTTATTTTAGTGAAGAAGCCCTAATAAAGTATAGGGTAAAAGTTGAAGTTGAATATTTTATAGCCTTATGTGAGCTGCCGCTTCCTCAGCTGAAATCTGTTGATTCTTCTATTTTCCCAAAACTGAGAGCGTTATACGAAAATTTCACAACTCAAGATGCCCAGGCTATAAAAGACATTGAGAAAGTTACCAATCACGATGTAAAAGCGGTCGAGTATTTTCTTAAAGAAGAGTTTAATAAATTGGGGCTTGAGGATTCCAAAGAATTTATACATTTTGGCCTTACCTCCCAGGACATAAATAACACAGCAATTCCTTTAAGTATAAAGGATGCTATTTCTGCTACATATATCCCATGTGTTACTGAAGTTCAACAAAAACTAACTCAGTTAGCCCAAGACTGGTCTGCCGTACCCTTATTGGCCCGTACTCATGGACAACCCGCTTCCCCTACCCGTTTGGGCAAGGAAATTGAGGTTTACATTACCAGACTGGAAGCGCAACTGGACATGCTCAACTCTGTACCGCATGCTGCAAAATTTGGCGGTGCTACGGGAAACTACAATGCCCATAAGGTGGCATATCCCAATGTTGACTGGAAAGAATTTGGATCTGGTTTTGTGAAAGAAAAGCTAGGACTTCACCATTCATTTCCAACTACTCAAATAGAGCACTACGACCATATGGCAGCGCTCTTTGATGCTTTAAAACGAATCAACACGATCCTTCTGGACTTAGATCGTGACATCTGGACGTATGTGTCTATGGATTATTTTAAGCAGAAGATAAAGAAAGGTGAAATTGGATCTTCGGCAATGCCACACAAAGTGAATCCTATAGATTTTGAAAACAGCGAAGGAAATTTAGGCATAGCCAATGCTATTTTCGAACATTTATCTTCAAAGTTACCAGTAAGCAGATTGCAGCGTGACTTAACAGACAGCACGGTTTTAAGAAACGTAGGTGTACCGATAGGGCACACTTTAATAGCCTTTAAATCTACTTTAAAAGGACTTAATAAATTGCTGCTTAACGAGGAGAAATTAGATGCCGACCTTGAAAACAACTGGGCTGTAGTAGCAGAAGCGCTTCAGACGATTTTAAGAAGGGAAGGTTATAAAAATCCTTATGAAGCTTTAAAAGGACTTACCCGTACCAACGAAAGGATCAACAAAAAAAGTATTGCAGATTTTATTGAAACCCTTGATGTTGCTGAAGATATAAAGAAAGAAATGCGAGCGATAACACCTCAAAATTATACGGGAATATAATAGATTTTAAGCATTTAAGATGGGAAACAAGAACAGGAACTCTTTCTTAATCTAGTAATTTATAACTTTTCGCTTTATCTATGAATTCAGAAATTGCTGCCTGAACACCTGCCCAAAAAATTTGAAGGTTTCTTTGGCTTTATTTATAGCCAAAGTTTTCTCTTCTTCAGAAAAACTTCTGGAGTCAAGAAGCTTTTTAAATTCATTCCAGGATTTTAAACTGTCCCGTTTGCCGTTAAAGAAGTGGTGATTTTCAATAGAGGATAAGTTATCGCATTGCTTTATATTACGGGAGATCAG
>NZ_JAVRHP010000126.1:0-6763 GCF_031846505.1 Autumnicola edwardsiae | reverse complement strand
GAAAAAGAAGAGTGGGAGAGGGTGAAAGAGCGTGTTGAAAAGCTGTGTAAAACAGCTTACGAGCATAATGTCCGCCTATATGCAGATGGTGAGGAAAGCTGGATGCAGGATGCTGCAGATGAGCTTATGGAAGAGATGATGCGCAAATACAATAAGGATAAAGCTTTAATTTTCAATACTATCCAGTGTTACCGCTGGGATCGTATAGATTATTTAAAGGACCTACACGAAAAAGCTAAACGGGACGGATTTAAAGTTGGTGCCAAGATTGTGCGAGGTGCTTATATGGAGAAGGAAAATGCAAGGGCCAAAAGATTAGGTTATCATACTCCAATTTGTGAAAGCAAAGAAGCCACAGATGTTAACTTTAATAGTATAATGTCTTATTGTTTGAACAACCTGGACGATATTTCTTTATTTATAGGTACACATAATGAAGTAAGCAATTACCTCGCACTGCAAATTATGGAAGACAAGAATATTTCTATAGATGACCCGAGAATTTGGTTTAGTCAGCTGTTTGGGATGAGTGATCATATAAGCTATAATCTCTCCAGGAGAGGATATAATGCTGCAAAACTGGTTCCTTTTGGTCCTGTAAGGGATGTTGTGCCTTATCTATTGCGTAGGGCCCAGGAAAACACATCGGTTAAAGGCCAAACGGGGAGGGAACTTTCTCTGTTAATGGAGGAAAGAAAACGTAGAAAAGGAGAGCCTAACAAGGCGCATCGCGAATAATTTTTTCTACGGAAAAACGCAATAAAATCAGCAATTTTGGTCTCTTAAGATCAAAATTGCTGATTTTTTTATTTTATAAATTTAAGATTCAGTCTCTTCCATAGTGTGATATACATTTTGCACATCATCATCTTCTTCCAGTCGTTCCAATAGTTTTTCTACATCTTCGGCCTGTTCCGGAGATAACTTTTTTGTTACCTGCGGAATCCTCTCAAATCCTGAAGAGATAATTTCAATATTTCTGTTTTCCAATTCTTTCTGAATACTTCCAAAATGTTCGAACGGAGCGTATATATGGATTCCATCTTCGTCTTCAAAGACTTCTTCGGCACCAAAATCAATAAGTTCCAGCTCCATTTCTTCCGCATCAAGGCCTTCAGCATTTATTCTGAAGTTACAGGTGTGGTCAAACATAAATTCTACGGAGCCGGAGGTTCCTAAATTTCCGTCACATTTATTAAAATGCGATCTTACATTGGCGACGGTTCGATTATTATTATCTGTCGCGGTTTCTACAAGAACAGCAATGCCATGTGGAGCATAACCTTCAAAAAGCACAATTTTGTAGTCTCCCTGGCTCTTATCTGAAGCACGCTTAATTGCCCGTTCAATATTGTCCTTGGGCATGTTTACGCTTTTCGCGTTCTGGATCACCGCCCTTAGCCTGGAATTGGCGTCCGGATCTGGGCCGCCTTCTTTCACTGCCATTACAATATCTTTCCCTATGCGGGTGAAAGCTTTGGCCATTGCAGACCAACGTTTCATTTTTCTTGCTTTTCTAAATTCAAATGCTCTTCCCATGGTTTAAAAATAAGATCGGGGCAAAAATATAAAAAAGCCTCTAATCGCTTTTAAAAATCAGAAGCTTCCTTTTATTTTTTCAGTATTTAACCTGCTTCAACAATTTCTTCAATTGCCTGGGCAAGTTTAAAATCTTTGTCGGTCACGCCACCTGCATCATGCGTAGACAGGGAAATTTCAAGTTCGTTGTAAACATTGCCCCAGTTTGGGTGGTGCTGTTGGGCTTCAGCTTCAAAAGCAATTCGCGTCATCACCGTAAACGCATCTTTAAAGTTCTCAAATTGAAATGAGGTGTGAATGGCATTTTTAGAATATTTCCAGCCATCGAGTTGTTCTAGTTTTTTATTGATCTGATCTTCGCTAAGTTTTTCCATAATTTCAAATTTTAATATTGATTGAAGGTAAGGAACTAAAAGCAAAGATTAAAGCAATTAAAAACAGATAAAACTAACCGCTACAATTCTTTACAACCCTGTAATACATCCTGTACCGAAATCTGAAGATTTCCCGGTAACAAATTGTCCTTTGGAAGTACGGCAAGAAAACGGTCAAAATTAGAGTCATACACATTTTTAAAAAGTGGGTTTTCCAGCCCTAATAATTCACAAACATCTTTTATAAAATCCCGTTGATGGACAAGATCTGTGCTGCCAAGGTGAAAAACGCCTTCCCTTTTTCTATTAATGATATAATGTATCTGCTGGGTGACTTTCTTAATTTCGGTTACATTTACTACTACGTTTGGAAAAACCTCAATGGCTTTGCCAAGGTCAATAAGTGTTTTAATTTCTTTAATCCTGGGAGAATTATAACCAAATACCATTGGTAATCTCAGGATATTATACTTTTCATTGGGTAACCGTAGCAGTGCGTTTTCTATTTTTATTTTAAAACGGCCATATATGCTTTGCGATAAAGTTTTATCATATTCGTAAGAAGGGTAATTGGTAAAAGCATCAAAAACGTTGGCAGAAGAAAGAAAAATAAGTTTGCACTCGCTGCGCATCACATACTCCATCATATAGAAATGAGCTGCAATTTGGGCATCAAAATTCCCGCGTACTGCCGAGATTATTATCGTAGGCCGCAGATTTTCCAATAGAACAGAAATATTTTCTGTTTCCATATCATACTGAAAAAACTGTTTGTTACTACTGAAGGAGCTATTTTCTGAATGGTAGGTTCCGTAGGTGTCAAAAAAGGATCGTAATTCCTTATACAGAGAATTCCCGATAAATCCGTTAGCTCCTAAGATTAAAATTTTTTCCAAAAAACTATCCTTTATAAAAAGGCAACTTCACCTGAGTGGCAGGAACGTCTTTTTTGCGTATCCTGATGTGAAGTTTCCCTCCAATTTCAGCAACTTCAGCCGGGACATATCCTAAACCTATTCCTTTCTCTAAAGATGGTGACATGGTACCCGAGGTTACTTCGCCAATAACAGTGCCATTGTTATCAACAATTTCGTAATCTTTTCTAGGGATGCCCCGCTCATCCAGTTCAAACGCAATAAGTTTTCTTCTTGGCCCTTCTTCCTTTTCTTTTTTAAGTGCTTCAGCATTTACAAAATCTTTGCTGAATTTCGTGATCCAACCAAGTCCTGCTTCAATAGGAGAGGTGGTTTCATCAATATCGTTGCCGTACAGGCAGTACCCCATTTCCAGCCTCAATGTATCACGGGCTGCAAGGCCTATTGGTTTTATTCCGAAGTCTGCACCGGCTTCCATTATCCTGTCCCAAACACGTTCTACATCTTCATTCTTAATGTAAATCTCAAAACCACCACTTCCCGTGTATCCTGTGGCTGATATTATTACTTTTTCCACTCCGGCAAAATCAGCAAACCGGAAGGTGTAAAATTTCATATTTTTAAGATCCACTTCGGTAAGAGATTGCATAGCTTCCGCAGCCTTTGGTCCCTGGATGGCAAGAAGGGACATCCCGTCAGAAATGTCTTTCATTGTAGCATCCATGGTGTTGTATTGGGAAATCCAATTCCAGTCCTTCTCAATGTTAGAAGCATTTACCACCAAAAGATATTTTTCGGCATTCATCCTGTAAATAATGAGATCGTCCACAATACCGCCGGTTTCATTGGGGATGCAGGTATATTGGGCTTGTCCATCTTTAAGTTTTGAAGCATCATTAGAAGATATTTTTTGAATAAGCTCCAGCGCATTTTCTCCTGAAATAAGGAACTCGCCCATATGAGAAACATCAAAAACTCCGAGTTTTTCCCTAACATTCTGGTGCTCGATATTCACACCCTCATAGGAAACAGGCATATTAAAGCCAGCAAAAGGAACAATTTTAGCGTTAAGGGCTTTGTGCCTCTCATTTAGTGCAACGTCTTTCATTTTATTCTGAAATTTTGCGCAAATTTATTGATTTAACCGTGAATACAATATTAATTAGGTCTTTTTATGAGGAGCGGGAGAAATACGTTAGCTTTATATTTATTTAGAACAAAAGGGAAATTGAATTTAGCCGAAAATGGCTTACTTTCTTGCTATAGGTCGAAAATTGCCAAATTTGGACACCCACTTAATTTTTAATTTATGAAGATACTCACCGCCTCACAAATAAAAGAAGCTGATAAAATTACAATGAATAACCAGGAGATTTCTTCGGAAGATCTTATGGAAAGAGCCGCAACGCAAGTCTTTAAAGAAATTCATGAAAGACTTCAAGGTGCAGATATCCCAATAAAAGTATTTTGCGGAGTAGGAAACAACGGCGGGGACGGTCTGGTGATTGCCAGGTTGCTCCTGGAACACTCTTATAAGGTGAAAGTGTTTATTGTTAACTATTCCGACAAAAGGTCACCGGATTTTTTGTCTAATTACGATAAAATCAAGAATTTATCGAATGACTGGCCTGTGCTTTTAAAGGGAGAAGACGATTTTCCTGAAATTGCAATGGGAGATTTTGTTGTAGATGCTATTTTCGGTATTGGTCTCAATCGGCCTTTAGAAGGATGGGTAGCTAAATTGGTCAATTTTATCAATAAATCTTCAGCCTTTGTTTTGGCCATTGATATGCCTTCCGGACTTTTTTCAGATAAAGTTTCCGAAGAAGAAGATGCCGTAATTAAGGCAAATTTCACCCTTACATTTCAAACACCAAAGCTGGTTTTCTTTTTACCCTCCACAATGGATTATGTAGGGGAGATGCAGGTGTTGGACATCGGTTTGGACAGAGCATTTTTGTCAGAAATAACTCCTTCGGCTCAGTTAATAGGCCGGCAGGAAGCGCGAAGTCTCTACAACCCAAGAAATAAGAATTCTCACAAAGGCAATTTTGGACATGTACTGGTAGTTGGCGGTAGCTACGGTAAAATTGGTAGCGTGGTATTGGCTACAACAGCTTCATTGCGTACCGGTGCGGGTCTTTCTACTGTTTTTGTGCCCAAATGTGGATACGAAATTATGCAGACCTCCTTACCAGAGGCCATGGTTATGACAGATGAGAATTATGAAATGATTACAGATATAAAAACAGATCTGGATGCTGATGTTGTTTGCTTCGGAATGGGAGTGGGGCGTGATAAAAGTACCATAGTGGCCTTTAAAGAGTTGCTGAAGAAGACGAAGAAACCCATGGTAATTGATGCTGATGGTTTAAATATTTTTTCTGAAAATAATGAGCTGCTGCAGTATTTGCCAGAAAATTCTGTGTTAACCCCGCATCCAAAGGAACTGCAAAGGTTAATAGGGGAGTGGACAGACGATTTTGATAAAATTAAAAAAGTGCAGGATTTTATCAGGAAATATAGATTAATTGTGGTTTTAAAGGGTGCACATACTTTCGTGTTTGAACAGGGGAATATCTATATAAATAGCACGGGAAATCCGGGAATGGCCACTGCCGGAAGCGGAGATGTGTTATCTGGCGTAATTTCCGGACTGATTTCTCAAAAGTATGAACCTCTTTTCGCAGCAGTTCTTGGTGTTTATCTCCACGGAAAGTCCGGTGATATTTCCGCAGAAAAATCGAGTTATGAAGGAATGATTTCGGGTGATATTGCGGAAAATATGGGCCTCGCTTTTTCCGATCTTTTGTCCGAAAATAAAACAAATCCCGGTTCTGATTAAGAACAGAATGGCTAAACCTTATTATAGAAAAAGCCGCTCGTCATTACGACAAGCGGCTTTTTTAATAAAGTGAGGATTATGATTAGGAATTAGTTTCCTTTACTGTTTTGTCCACATCTATAGTTAGCTCATTTTTCTCTTCATCAAGATCCATTACTATAGTATCACCTTCGTTTACCTGTGCCGTGATTATTTCTTCGGCCAACGCATCTTCAATATATTTCTGAATCGCCCTATTGAGCGGTCGTGCACCATATTGCTTATCAAAACCTTTTTCAGCAATAAAGTCTTTGGCTTTGTCACTTAGCTTAAGCGTGTAACCAAGGCTTCCAATACGACCGTATAACTTCGCAAGTTCAATATCGATAATCTTATGAATATCTTCTCGTTCCAAGGAGTTAAATATTACAACGTCGTCAATACGGTTCAGGAATTCCGGGGCAAAGGCTTTCTTTAAAGCACCTTCAATAACTCCCCTGGTATTCTGATCTACCTGAGACTTCATTGCAGAAGTTCCAAAACCGACGCCCTGCCCAAAATCTTTCAATTTTCGTGCACCAATGTTCGACGTCATGATAATAATCGTATTCCTGAAGTCAATTTTACGTCCTAAACTATCAGTAAGATATCCGTCATCAAGAACCTGGAGTAACATATTAAATACATCTGGGTGTGCTTTTTCTACCTCGTCAAGAAGGATCACTGCATAAGGCTTACGTCTTACTTTCTCGGTAAGCTGTCCACCTTCTTCATACCCAACATATCCCGGAGGTGCTCCAATTAACCTTGAAACAGCAAACTTCTCCATGTATTCGCTCATATCTATCCTGATAAGAGTATCTTCATTGTCAAACAATTCGCGGGCAAGTACTTTTGCCAGCTGCGTCTTACCAACACCTGTTTGGCCAAGGAAGATAAAGGAGCCTATTGGTTTGTTTGGATCTTTAAGACCCGCACGGTTTCTTTGGATGGCTTTTACAACTTTTGCTACAGCATCGTCCTGTCCTATTACTTTACCTTTAATTTTTTTAGGTAATTCAACCAGTTTGTTGCTCTCTGTTTGTGCAATTCTGTTTACAGGAACCCCTGTCATCATAGAAACAACGTCGGCAACGCTATCTTCACTAACG
>NZ_JAVRHP010000125.1:0-6780 GCF_031846505.1 Autumnicola edwardsiae | reverse complement strand
TCCATTTTAGACTCGAAATCTTTCTCCCACTTTTCAGAATTCTTTTCAATTTTTGCAGCCCATGCCTCCATATCTTTATCAAAATCATCACCAAACTTTTCCTCTACTTCGGCTTCCCATTTTTTCATATATTCATCTGGATTCTTCTCGTAAGCTTCATAATCAAAATTCATACTTCCCATTTTCGAAGTAAAATTCTCCGGAAGGGGATTCGATGCAATATTCTGGATCATGGGCATAAGATTTTCCATTAGCGGTCCCAGCATTTCCTGCAAGCCTCCCATAGATTCGTTGAAGTCTGACATATTCATACTAACATCTGGCATTACATTCCAGGAAACACCTCCCCCAGACATTATTTTTACCTCGTTAGAAGATCCTGATACGTCCAGCTTCCAGCTTTCCATTAGTTGTTCTATTTCCTTTTTATCTGAAGTTTCTACGTCCAGGTAAGCCTCTACGAGAACTTCATTTTTATCCCATTTCTCCACAAGAATGTTGGTGTGCCTGGCATCTAAATGCACATTAACATTCGCATTTGTTTTGAAACTTTGCACGTGTTTCTTGGTTTGTGCTCCCACTCCCGCACTTATAAACAACAGCAGCAACATTATATAATTAAGCTTGTAGGTCTTCATAATTGTTGTTTTTTGATTCTTTAATTTCCTTAATCTTGTTCTTTAATTTAAACAGCAATTCCAGTCTTAGCTGAAGGTTTGCCACCATAGCTTCTACAGTTTGCTCGTTAGGGCCGCTTTCCTTAAGATCGGCATTCAGTCGTTTATATTCCTTGTCCAGTTCTGCAAGCTTAGTCATAAAAGCATCTATAAGTGCCTTGTTGTCTTCTGTAATATTCAGATTTGCCAATTCCAGGTTAAGGCTCGCCATATAATAATTCTCAATTTCCCTGTACTGCGGAGAAACATCGCTTAGCTGAAATTGCTTCGCCGGCTCCTGAAGGTCTTCCTGCAATTTCTCCTCTACCGGGGTCTCTACCACGTGGTTCTCTTCCATAGTTATACCGGGCCTTAAAAAGAACATTGCCACTCCAAAAGCTACTACAAGCACAGCTGCTATTTTTAAAAACAGAAAGCTGTTTTTCTTCTTTTGTTTAGGCAGGGCCGCATCCAGCTTCGCCTCAAAACGTTTTTGATGTCCGCTTTTTAATTTGTGTGACTCACGGCTTTCATCCTCATCATTCCGGAACATGTCTCTAATATCCTGTGCCATTTTTTATCATTTTTAATTCTTCCTGTAATTTTTTCTTTCCCCTGTGAACCAGCGTCCGTGATGACACCTGACTGATTTCCAGTATTTCTGCGATTTCCTCGTGATCGTAACCTTCTATAAGGAATAACATTAGGGGATATTTGTACTTTTCAGGCAGTCGCTCAATTTCAGCTTTCACCTCTTCCACTCCTATCCCGTCCTGCACCTGCCAGTTATCGTCCTCTTCTACCGTGGTCATTGTCCTTTCGTTTATCGCCACCATTTCCAGTTTCTTCGCCTTAAGCTTATCGAGGCATTTATTAATAACGATCCTCTTTAACCAGGCGCCAAATGTAACCTCTCCGTTAAATTGATGAAGTTTCGCAAAAGCCTTTATAAAAGCTTCCTGCATGGCATCTTCAGCTTCAAAAGAATCCTGAATAAACCTTAAAGCCACAAAGTACATGCCCTGGCTATACTTATTGTAGAGCTTCAATTGGGCCCTTCGGTCATTCTGCCTGCAAGCTTCTATTAATTCATTCTGTAACAAATTCTTATTGGTTTTGGTTGGTGTTCACTTTAAAGACGATTCTATTTTTCACATGTTGCAAAATCATACATTTTTTTTCTGAAAATACTTTAAACGCACCAAAGATCACTACTTTCACCTCTCTTAGTAAAGAAGTTTTTTTTCTGAAGTACATATTTGCACATTTTTTGAACCGCTATTGTCAAAGGTATTTATGAACACTACTCTAAAAACAGCTTTAAAAATAATTGGAGGCCTTGTGGCCGTAATCGTCGTAATTCTGTTTGTTTTGCGCTACAACACAAAAGCGCACAGTCCGCAGGGCACAGCACGATTTGAAAGTGATGAGCTAAAACTAGAGGTTTTCTATAACCGGCCCTATAAAAAGGACCGGGAGATCTTTGGCACACTTGTGCCCTACAATGAAGTATGGCGTACGGGAGCTAATGAAGCTACCACTTTTGAATTAAATAAAGATATTATGGTAGATGGTTCGTTATTAAAAGCGGGAAAATACACCTTATGGACCATCCCGGGTAAAGAATCCTGGAAAGTAATCTTTAATTCGAAGATGTACCCCTGGGGAATTGACCTTGAAAAAAAGGCCTACCGCGATCCTGAATACGACGCACTCGTTATAGAAACAGCGGTAAATAAAATTGAAAATAACGTTGAGCAGTTCACTATTTTCTTTGAAGAAATAAACGATCTTATTTTTCTTTTTCTAAGCTGGGACCATACCAGTGTTTCGCTACCAATTAAAGAAGCTGAAGGTTTAGAGGTTACTAAATAATTTATTCGATGCTGATTTTGAGGAAAGAACGACTAGGACGCTTATCTTAAACTGAATGAGGAAGCAACACCTGAAAATCTTCGGCGGAAACAGTTAAAACTTTTTGTATTCGTGGTAGAAAAGAATACAAGTCGAAAATTGGCAATTATGAGGCTCGACTTCTAAAACAAAAAACAGGTTGCCACTCCGCTCAATCAAACATAACAAAACAGCAAGGAGCGCCAATGGCACTCCTTTTATTATTTTATAAATTCCAAAAAAATTACTCGTCGAGTAGAAGATTAAGAGTTACATCAATATTATCCATAGTTGCTCTGGAATAAGGGCAAATTTCGTGCGCTTCGTTTACCAGTTCCTCCCCTTTTTCTACTTCAATTCCCGGAATATAACAATCGAGGATCACCTCAAGCTGCAAATCTTCTTCTTCAGTTGTTCCAAGTGATACCGTTGCCGTTACACTATACTCACCAAGATCTACTTTGTGCTTTTTTGCCACAACTTCCAGGGCGCTTCCAAAACATGCCGAGTAACCCGCTCCAAACAACTGCTCAGGATTGGAATAATCTCCACCTTTTCCACCAAGTTCCTTGGGCATAACTAATTTCATATCCAGAACTCCGTCGTCACTGGTCGTTCGGCCATTTCTACCTCCTGTGGTAGTAACATCGGTCGTATATAATGTTTTCATTTTAATTCAATTTTTATGTTTAATTTTTCAGTTTCAATATACAAATAATATTGCCACATAGAATGAATTCCTAACTTTGTGATAAACCTTTAGCCTTGAGCAAGAAGTTAGAAAAATCAGCTTTAAATGAATCTGGAAGCAGTCCAGGTTCCAATAATATCAATCCTAATTCGGCTGCAAGGATCAAGGCATTCAGAAAAAATAAATCTTCAGAAAAAGAATTGCTGAAGCAACTGCTGGAAGGAAATAAAACTGCACTTGGCAGGAGCATCACCCTGGTGGAAAGTAATCAGACAACACATCAGGAACAAGCGGAGTACCTCGTGGAAGGAGCCCTTCCTTATGCTCATAAATCTATTCGTATTGGCATTACCGGCGTTCCCGGAGTAGGAAAAAGTACTTTTATTGAAAGCCTTGGCAGCTTTTTAATAAAGCAAGGCAAGAAAGTGGCAGTGCTTGCTGTAGACCCTACCAGCACCGTTTCCCGTGGAAGTATTCTTGGAGACAAAACCAGGATGGAAAATCTGGTAACAGAAGAAAATGCGTTTATACGGCCTTCTCCCAGCGGAGATTCTCTTGGGGGCGTGGCCAGGAAAACCCGTGAAAGCATTGTTTTGTGTGAAGCCGCCGGTTTTGATGTACTTCTTATAGAAACCGTGGGCGTGGGACAAAGCGAAACCACTGTTCACAGTATGACCGACTTTTTTTTACTGCTGAAACTGGCCGGTGCCGGGGATGAATTGCAGGGAATTAAACGCGGAATTATAGAAATGGCCGATGCTATTGTGATTAACAAAGCCGATGGGGAAAATGAAAAAGCTGCACGGGAAGCCCGCCTGGAATTTAAGAGAGCCCTGCACCTTTATCCGCCAAAAGAAAGTACGTGGGCGCCAAAAATCCTTTTAAGCAGCGCCCTTTATAGCACCGGGATTAGCGAAGTATGGGAAATGATTACAGAGTATCAGAAGTTAGCTAAAGAGACCGGATATTTTAATCATAACCGACAGGAACAGAACAAATTCTGGCTGCTGCAGACGATCAATGAGCATCTAAAGAGCCGCTTCTACAATAATACCGAAATTAAAACTGCACTGCAAGCACAACTGAAAGCTATAGAAGCGAATAAAACCACCCCGTTTGCCGCAGCAAAATACCTCCTAAGCCTGTGAAACTTTAAGCCTGAAGAAGATATATTGCTGTAATTTATAAAAAATATATCCCAGGATAGCACCTATAAATAAGCCTGTAATCACGTCTGCCGGATAATGAACCCCTAAATAAATTCGGCTATACGAGCTAAGGACGGGCCAAAGAAGGATCAAATAAATCAATTTTGGATAAATTTTTCTGAACAGAAGAATAAGAAAGGTCGCTACTCCCATAGAATTGGACGCATGTGCAGAAAAATATCCGAACCTCCCACAACGATCTGCTACAAACCGTGCATTTTCCATGACACCTTCCTGCCGGCAAGGCCTTAACCTCTCAAATCCATCTTTAAACACATTGGCAAGCTGATCTGTAGCCGTGATCAAAAGGGCAATAACAACCATACTGGCCAGCGTACCTTTCCATCCAAAATTTTTAAAAATGAGGTACAAAAGGACGGCATAGAGAGGAATCCCCACAAATTTGTCGCTGATTGCCCGCCAGAATCCATCCCATGCGGGACTTCCAAGGTTATTAAGAAATAAGAATAGTTCTTGATCCAGTTCTATTAGTTCCTGCATATTACTCTTCGTATCTGCTTACTTCACGGTCATAAAATTTATTGGCCTGGTCGATCAAACCTTCAGCTTCAGTAGTAAGTTCTTCTTCGTCACTGGCATCAAAATCTTCCAGCCACTCTACCTCATCATCTTCAAGATTGATGATGAACCGCGGAAATTCAGTATGAATTACAAAAATCGCATCGGGATAATCTGTATTATCGCCTAAAAGAAATTTAGGAAAGTCCATGTATTTTACTTTTTCAATTTATATTGTTTCCTGATGTTTCAACTTCTTATTCAGAATTAATTTTTTGCTCAAAAAATTAAAGCGAATATACAACATTAAGGCCGAAGCCGTTAAACCGGCGAGCAATCCCAGCCATATCCCCATGCTTCCCAGCTGATCCTCTTTTCCGAAGTACCAGGAAACAGGGAAACCTATAATCCAGTAAGCTATAAAGCAGATAATTGTGGGAATACGAACATCCTGAAGTCCTCTTAAAGCACCTAAAATCACCACCTGCAAACCATCGCTTAGCTGAAAGAGGGCTGCCACGATAAGTAATTGTGCTGCCAGCAAAACTACTTCAGCATTATCTATATAATAGGTTGGCAAAATATCCTTAAGCGCAATAAAAGCAATAGCAAAGACGGCTTCAATTAAAAATACAAGGAGAAAAGTGGAAACCGCTATTCTCCTCAATTCCTTAAACTCACGCAGTCCTTTTTGATTTCCCACCCTGATGGTTGCTGTAACGCCAAGTCCAACCGCTACCATAAACGTCATGGAAGCCAAATTGAGTGCAATCTGATTGGCAGCCTGCGGATTTGTACCTAGAGTACCGGCAAGAAATACCGTGGCCGTGAAAATGGCTACTTCAAACAGCATTTGCAAAGCTGTTGGAAATCCTAACGCCAGCAAGCGCCTGAAAATAGTAGTTTTAAGGAATTCCTTTTTGGTCCATTTAAAATATTCTGCAAATTTTTTCTTTTTACTGAGAATAATCCAAATAAACCACAGCATAAAAAACCTGGAAATTAGCGTACCTATTGCAGCACCTTCCAGCTCCAATCGTGGAAAAATCCAGATTCCGTAGATTAGAAAATAGTTAAAGACGATATTCACCACGTTGGCCAGCAGCGTAGCATACATCGCATACTTGGTTTGCGACAGCCCATCTGCAAATTGTTTAAAGGCCTGGAATATCATTAAAGGCAACATCGAAAAAGCCACAATTTCGAGATACGGAATTGCCAGATCCACCACCTCTGGCGGCTGATCGAGATAGTACAAAACAGGTTTGGACAAAAGCAGCACCAAAAAGAGCAAAAATCCGTTTATGCCGCATAAGATAATACCGTGATGGAAGTAATTACGGCCTTTTTCGATATCCCCGGAACCGTCGGCTTCGGCAATTAGAGGAGTGATGGCAAACGAGAAGCCAATACCTAATGAAAGTGCTATAAATACGAGGCTGTTACCCAAAGAAACCGCTGCCAGTGGCGCCGGACCAAGCTGGCCGATCATTAAATTGTCCACCAGGCCCACCATCACATGCCCCAACTGTCCCAGCATAACCGGAAAGGCGATTTGAAGGTTTTTACTGAATTCTCTGGTGTAATTTGATAGGTTCAAGCCGAAAAATTTGAGTGCAAAGATAGCAGCTTTTCTCAGCTGAAAAATGAGGAAGCTGTTTATATTTCTATTGCCTCAAATCCTGAAGAAGCAGAAAAAGGGAAGAGTGGAAAGTGGAGAGTTTCGTTTTACTTTCCTCTCTACTCTAATAAAGTGAGGGCTCTAAAATGGCAATTATCGGCATAAAAGGGATTCTACCTCCCCATTTCATTT
>NZ_JAVRHP010000124.1:0-7153 GCF_031846505.1 Autumnicola edwardsiae | reverse complement strand
TCGATTACATTGTTGAAATATTAAGATAGTTTAGTTTCAGCATGAGATCAGTGAGTTGTGGGGGATTTTAAATATTGTCATTTTAACATTCTAAATACGAAGAATCATTAGTGTTATAAAATCATTAGTGTTATAAAAATGGTGAAAAGCACTAACTAATTAATTTAACTAACGAATTTTATGGAACAAGTTTTTACTAAAACGTTTTCGGTTTTTTTGGGTTTTCTGAAAATCAGGATTAAGTATAAGCTGCATACCCCGCTTATTGTATGCATGCTTCTTGCTACAAATATGATCTTTGCTCAAAATACCGAAATCAACGGTACTGTGATTGCTGCCGATTCGAAAATGCCGCTAGCCGGAGTAACTATATTAGAGAAAGGTACTTCTAACGGGGCGGTAACTAATTTCGATGGTGAGTATTCCATTCAGGCGTCCGGTGAAGATGCTGTGTTAGTATTTAGTTATGTTGGATTTCAAACATTGGAAACCAATGTGGATGGTAGAAACACCATCGATATCGAGCTTCTTGTAGATTCAAATGCATTGGATGAAGTGGTTGTTGTTGGATACGGGACTACTAGGAAATCTGACTTAACGGGGTCTGTAGTGGCTATTTCTGGAAGCGAATTGGCTGAGCAGGGTAGGGCAAGTGTAGCTGAAGCCTTAACAGGAAGGCTTGCTGGTGTACAGGTGCTTTCTACTGAAGGTTCACCAGATGCCGAAGTAAATATTAGGATACGGGGTAATGGTTCTCTGACTCAGGATGGCTCACCTCTAATAATTGTAGATGGTTTTCCTGTGGGCAGTATGAGTGATATAAGTCCTACTGATATTGCAAGCATTTCTGTATTAAAAGATGCTTCCTCTACAGCAATTTACGGTTCAAGAGGAGCGAATGGAGTTATTATCATTACAACCAAGGATGGGGTGGATGGTAAGATAAGTGTGAATGTGAATTCCTTTTATGGCTTTCAGAAAATAGCAAATACCATTGATGTCCTTTCACCGGAAGATTTTGTAAAATGGCAATATGAGTATGCATTATTGGATGATCCTGAAAATTTAGATTCTTATGAAAGATATTTTGGATTATGGCAGGATTACGATCTATATGCCGGTCAGGAAGGCAATAACTGGCAAAAACAAATTTATGGTAATATGGGAGAAGTTCAGAGCCATGATATGGCAATAAGAGGTGGTTCTGAAAAGGCAAATTTTAATTTTAATTATGCACATTATGATGTGAATACTATCATGGTTGGCTCAGATTTCAAAAGAGATAACCTGTCTTTGGCTCTAAAGAGTCAGGCGGGTGAGAAGGTAGATTTATCCTTCACTATTAGATTTTCTGAAACTGAAATTAATGGAGGAGGTGCCAATGAACAAAATGAAATTTCTTCTGCTGATTCAAGATTGAAATATAGTGTTCAATACTCCCCAATTCCAGTCTCCGGTCTTACTACAACTAGGGCAGATACGGAAGGGGCTGTAGCAAGTTATTTGATAAATCCATTTGTGGCTACAGATGATAACCAAAGACAGCAGCTTAGAAGGAATTATAATATGTTAGGAAGCTTTGGCTGGGATATAATTAATAATTTAAGATTTCAATCAGATTTTGGTTTGGATTATAGAATCGAGCAGGATTATAGATATTATGGTCGATCTACCTATTATTCAAATAACAGACCATCTGCAAATAATCAGGGGCTGCCATCACTTGTGTATAGCGATCGCAAGCGAGAAAGTTTTAGGAATGCTAACACTATTAATTACGATTTTGACAATTTTCTTAGCGAAGATCATAATCTAAAACTGCTTTTAGGTCAAGAGATGATTATCACTCAGGATAATGTTGAAGTTGCAGAAATTCAAGGCTTTCCAAGAGATTTCGATTTTGAGACTACCAGAAGATTAACGACTCAGGGTACTCCTCAAACTGTCGATAATTTTTATCGTCCAGATGATAAGCTATTATCATTCTTTGGTAGAGTGAATTATGACTTCATGAATAAGTATTTAGTTACAGCGACCTACCGTGCAGATGGATCTAGTAAATTTCTGGGGGATAATCGCTGGGGGTATTTTCCCTCGGCTGCAGTAGCATGGAAAATAAAAGAAGAAAATTTTCTAAAGGACGTAGATTGGCTTGATGCACTTAAGGTAAGATTCAGTTACGGTGAAGCTGGTAATAATAATATTCCAGCAGGACAAACCGTGCAAACCTTTCAGTCTAATACCACCACTTATTTAAATGAGATTCCAACGTATTGGTCAGCCTCAAGAGTTTTGGCTAATCCAGACCTTAAGTGGGAAACTACTGTAACCCAAAATGCTGGTATTGATTTTGAAATGTTTAATGGAGTATTAAGTGGTACTGTAGAAGCTTATAAAAATACTACTACCGATCTACTGCTTGCTTTTCGTACACCAGGTTCAGGATATGAGTTTCAGTACAGAAACCTTGGTGAGATACAAAATACGGGAGTTGAGGGCTCATTAAATATTAACGCGATTACCAAGGAAGACTATGGAATAAGTTTTTCCCTCAATGCATCGGCGAATAAGAATAAGATTAATTCACTAGGGTCTTTAGAAGATTATCAAGAGTATTCAGGTTGGGCATCATCTCAGATTGGTAGTGATTATGCTGTATGGGAAGGTCAACCGGTAGGAGCAATGTACGGCTATCAAAATGATGGACGATATGAAGTATCTGATTTTGACTATGATTCTTCAACAAATACATATACACTAAGACCTGATGTGGTAGATAATAGTGATGTAGTAGGTGAAGTAATGCCTGGTTCATTAAAATTAAAAGATATTAATGGGGATGGAGTAGTAAATATTGATGATAACTCTATTATTGGGGATGCTAACCCAGATGTTACGGGTGGATTTGTGATTAATTCGTATGCATATGGATTTGATTTTTCTGCAGCCTTTAATTACAGTATTGGGAATGATGTTTATAATGCTAATAAGGTTCAGTTTACCACAGCTAACGAAAATAGCCAGTATCGTAATTTGAGTTCTGTAATGGAAGATGGAAGGAGATGGACTAATCTTAATCCTGAAACGGGTGAGCTTATAACTGATCCTGATGCGTTGGCAGCTGCAAATGAAAACACCACAATGTGGTCTCCATATATGCGTAGCTATGTGTTTAGTGATTGGGCTGTTGAAGATGGTTCCTTTCTCCGCTTAAATACCCTTACTTTAGGATATACCTTGCCTAATTCGCTTGTTTCTAAATATAATATCACTACACTAAGATTTTATGCAACAGCAAATAATGTATTTGTTTTAACCGATTATTCAGGCCTTGATCCTGAGGTGTCTACCAGAAGAAATACTCCTCTTACTCCAGGAGTTGATTATTCTCCGTTTCCTAGAAACAGACAAATAGTATTTGGTTTAAACCTTAATTTTTAAAATTTAGATGAAAATGAAAAATTTAATAAAAATCTGTTTGGCATTTCTTTTAATATGCCTGGTAGTATCATGCGAGGAGGACTTTGTAGATGAAGATTTTTTAGATGCTCCTGCCAAATCAAGTCTTGATGAATCGACTATTTTTTCAACGGTAGGTTTAGCGAGAGGAGCAGTAGATGGAATACTGGAACCTATAGGACAAACAAATTCTTATAGAGGACGTTTTATTCCTTATTATGGGTTTAATACAGATGTTGAATATAATTACAGTGCTGGAGACGAAGGTTCAGATGCAGATTTGGTATACTATGATGCTAAGCCAAGTAATTCTCGAATGAATACTGATAATAACGCCTGGGCTTTAATGTATCAGGGTATAGAACGAGCAAATATAGTTATTAGAGGATTAAGAACTTATGGTAATCCTGAACCAGGAACAGAATTTGGTCAACTTTTAGGGGCAGCACTCACTTATAGAGCAATCTACTATGCAGATCTTATGAAAGCATGGGGAGATGTGCCTGCTCGCTTTGAACCTATTACTTCCGAGACGCTGTATTTACCTAAAACCAGCCGTGATACAATCTACAAAAGACTTATTTCAGACTTAGGAGAGGCATCTACATTGGTAGCTTGGCCTAATGCAAGTCCTGCAACCACAACTGTTGAGCGTATTAATAAAGCCTTTGTTAAAGGCTTTAGAGCGCGCTTGGCAATGGTAGCTAGTGGATTTCAGCAGTATCCTGATGGTGTAAGAAGAAGTAATGATCCTGATCTTTCTGTTCAGCAGATGTATCAGTTAGCATTGGAGGAGTGCCGATCTGTTATTAATAGTGGAACCACTTCTCTTGAACCGTCTTTTGAAGGTTTCTGGAGAAGGTACAATGAGGAAAATATAAATGCCGGTGGAGAATCTTTATGGGAGATCCCATTCGCAGATGGTCGTGGACGTGTTTTATTTTCTTTTGCCGTTCGTCACCGAAGTGCAGACCAATTTACTGGCCAGCCTAGAGGTGGGACCGCCGGACCTACGCCTACTGTTTATTACGATTTTGATGAGGAGGATACGCGAAGAGATGTAACCGCTGTTCCTTATGAATGGGGAGCTGCAATAGATGGAGTTGCCCAGCAAGAGCTGGTTGGTATTGATACATGGTATTTTGGGAAATATAGATATGAATGGATGAATCGTTATGTAACTTCAACAAATGATGACGGAGTTAACTTGATTTATATGAGATATGCTGAAATTCTTTTAACTGCTGCAGAGGCGGCTAACGAATTAGAAGGGCCTGGAGCTGCAGCACCTTACCTTAAAGAAATCCGCCAAAGAGCATTTCCGTCCGATCAGCATAGTGAAAAAGTTGATGCTTATGTAAATGCGCTCTCTTCCAAAGAGCAAATGTTCAATGCAATTGTAGAAGAATATAAATATGAGTTTACAGGAGAAATGGACAGAAAAATGGATCTTATTCGGTGGAATCTACTTAGCGAGAAATTAGATGAAGAGAAACAGGAGTTGTCAGATTTAAACAATAGAACAGGGGACTACGCTAATGTGCCTACCACGCTTTATTTTAAATATGAAGAAGATGGGTATACTTTAGATATATATGGTTTGGAAAGAGGTGAAACCTCAAATCCTGGCCCTGAGTATTCAGCTTTTACCTGGGATCAGCCACTGGATGAAATAATTAATACTATTTATAAACCGGGAGTAGATCCAGATAACAGACAATTCTGGCCGATCTGGCAGGTATTTATTGATGCCAGTAATGGCCAATTAGTAAACGACTACGGTTACTAGAATCTAAAAAACAGAATTAATTAATAAGTTATGAAACTAAAATACATCTTTAAAAGTTTACTGATAGCTATTCTACTCGTGGCTACTGTTACGAGTTGTGACTATGATGAAGAACTTGTCGAAGAGCTTCCTGTAGACAGAGAATTCGCTCCGGTAAATCTAACAGCCTTTGTAAGAAACCAGGTTAATGTAGAACTGAACTGGACGGTCAACGACAATGCGAATAGCTATATTGTTGAATTCGCAAATGATTCATTACAATTCAACAATATTGTAAGAACGGTTGAGGTGAATCCTGATGAGTTACCAGTTCTGGTACCTCTTGAAAGTGAAACTTTATATTCTATAAGAGTTAAAGCTATTAGTGAGAGGGGAATTGATGACTCCTCCTGGGCGACCACAACAGCCCGAACTTTAACCGAGCAGATCTTTATCGAAGGCGAAGATGGCGATATCAAGTCTGGTGAGGCAATCCTGAGATGGGTGCCTGGCAGTGAGGTTACTGAAATTAACCTAAGCCCGGGAGATATTACCTATACTATTACCGCTGAAGATAGAGCCGCCGGGATCGCTACTGTGACCGGTCTTAGCTCAGAAACAGATTATACCGCCACTTTACTTAATGGTTCGCAAATAAGAGGCGTTAAGGAATTTACCACAGGAATCGATATTGGTGATGGTAAATTAGTAACTCCGGAGGACGACCTGTTACAAATGATTGCAGATGCAGTTGCAGGCGATATTTTTGTGTTGGAACCGGGGGATTATACCGATCAAACCGGAACGATAACGCTGGATAAATCTTTAACCATTAGAGGTTTGAGAAGCTTTGATAAGCCACTTCTTCAATTGAATTTTGAAATTGTTGCAGGGGCTGAAGATGTGGAATTGATCGATCTGGACCTGCAGGGTCTTGGTGAAGGATCATCAGATCTTTCAGATTTTGTAAGGTATACTGGTCCAGGAAATTTCAATTCTCTGTTGATAAGCGGCTGTAACATCCATGATTATGGACGTTCCTTTATTGCCGGTAATGAAACTGATGCCATTTTACAAACACTTACCGTTGAAAATAGTATTGTGTACGACATCTTTACTTCAGGAGGGGACTTTATAGATTTTAGAAATTCAGATGTACTTAATATAAACCTTTTAAACAATACCTTTTATAATGTTGCTCCAGACAGGGACTTTATAAGAATGGATGCGAGTGGAACCTCTAATGATACAGGCTTGACTTCGAACGTACTTATTGATAGTAATACACTTTACTCCGTTTCGAATAATGAAAGCAGTAGGCTGCTATATATACGTTTTGTGTCAAATGATGTGACAGTGAGGAATACACTGATCGTAAATACGGAATCTGAAGGTTATGCAGATAGAGAAGGAATAGATGAATCTCCGTCTTTTAGTAATAATAATTACTTTAATGCACCTGGATTCTATGATACGGCGCAGTATATTTTTGATGACACTAGTTATTTTAATCTGGATCCGGGATTTGTTGACCCACCTACTGGAGACTTTACAGTTACAAATCAAACACTTATTGACAATCAGATAGGCGATCCTCGCTGGAGATAATATGATGTTTAAACTTTAAATAATAAAAAGGGTATGCATTGTAAAGATGTATACCCTTTTGTTATTTACTCGAATAATAAAGGCAGTAAAAAAATAGAATGCTAGGATAGAACATATTTAATTAAACTAAATCTTTATGGAATGATGAAACAACTACAATTATTAGCTCTTTTTCTCTTGCTGGGGATTTCACAGGGCTTTTCACAAGACGAACCTGGTCTTCCAGATGTGTGGGATTTTGGTGCCACACAACTTGATGAATCTGAGTACAACAATCAATTGTCGGTAGATATTATCAACTCTTGGTATGATGCATCC
>NZ_JAVRHP010000123.1:0-7576 GCF_031846505.1 Autumnicola edwardsiae | reverse complement strand
CTACTTCAATCATACTTCTTAAAAATAACTACCGCATTCACATCTCCAAAACCAAAACTGGCCTTGGCGAGTACTCTTGTTTGCTGCTGAAGTGTTTGCTGCGGAATTTTTTCACTGTTTATCATTTTGAGGATTTCAGAATCGGGGTCTTCGCAGTTTATATTTCCAAAGAGGAAATCATTTTTTAGCTGAAGTACACCCGCCACACACTCTATACTTCCCGAAGCGCTTAAACAATGGCCAACCATCCCCTTAAGTGAATTAATTACCGGGAAATTCTCCTTTTCTCTTTTTAAAGCCTTTGTCCAGTTTAGGATTTCTACAGAATCTTTGGCTGTAGCCGTGAGATGTCCGTTTATAGCGTCGATTTCCTGCGGGTCGATATTTGCCATTTTCAGGGCACCTCTTATACACCGCTGTACCGCCTCATCATTCGCTGCGGTCATACTTCCACCTGCTCGTTGCCCGCCACTGTTAACTTCGCCACCCAGCACTTCAGCATAAATTTTGGCACCTCTTTCCAAAGCAGATTCCAGGTTTTCCAGAACCAGTGCTCCTGCACCGCTGCCGGGAACAAAACCTGCCGCAGATGCACTCATTGGTCGGGAAGCTGCCTCCGGACGAACATTATATTTTCCCGGTAATATTCTCATGGCATCAAAACCGCCCCAAACATATGGGCCATCGTCACTGCAACTTCCCACGAGCATTCTTTTTGCCTTTCCTGCCTGGATACGTTCAAATCCCATTAGCAAAGCCTCGGTTCCTGTTGTACATGCCGAAGAATTGGTAGTTACCTGATTTCCGCAACCTAAAATTCCGCCCAAATAGGCACTTATGCCGCTGGCCATGGTCTGGATCACGCTGGTACTTCCTAATCGGCGTGTTTTTCCGGCGTCAATAAGGTGAATTGCTTCTCTGAATTTGTTCACACCTAAAATTCCGGTTCCGAAAACAATCCCTGAATCCCAATCGGGAGTTTCTTCTTCAGAAATATCGAGTCCGGCATCTTTCCAAGCGTCAGTCCCTGAAATTACCCCGTAAACAATTCCGCTGCTGTTTAATCCGCGCAACTGTAACGGACTAAAATATTCTTTAATTTTTTCTTCAGAAATTTGTGGCTTCCCTCCTATCTGGCAACTGAAATTTAGCTCTTCTAACTGTGGATGAAAAGTAATCCCGGATTTGCCATTTCTAATCGCCGACTCAAATGCTTCGATTCCCACTCCGTTTGGAGCGGCGACGCCAAGACCGGTTATTACTACTCTTTTCTTCATTTATTTCTTAAACTTTCAACCTCAAGGTATTATTTGAATGGTGAATTTTAAAGTTTGAATTTTATTTAAAAGACTTCTTCGACCACGAATACACTAATAATTTTTTGTAAACTGTTTTGAGAGCTTCTTACTTGTATCAATCTAAATCAGAAAGTAAAAGCTTCTAATTGGTGGCTGTATTTTCTAATTTCTAACTATTAAATTCTCAAATTTATACCTACAAGGTTTTAAAAACCTTGCAGGATCTCATTCCCACTATTCACTTCTTCACCCCTCACTTCATCATTCCTGCAATTGTTCCTTTGCAAACCAGCTCATCTTCAGCATTAAACATTTCCACATCACATTTTAGCTTGTTAAACCGGAAATATTTTTTCTTTGAAGCCACTTTTACTGTTTCTCCGGGAAAAACCGGCTTAAAAAATTCAACTTCCGAAGAACTTAATGCGATTTGAGGCTCTTTGGCCTGGTAATTCTGTTTATTTAAAAGAAAAATTCCGAAGCAAACGAGTCCGATCTGCGCCATACATTCGGTTAAAATTACTCCGGGAGTAACTGGATTATTTTTAAAATGTCCTTTATAGAAAAAGGATTCCGGTGGAAAAGTATATTGCCCAAAAAGGCAATTTTCATCCACCTCTGTTATTTCGTCTACAAATAAAAACGGATCTGAATACGGCAGCCGGGAAAGAATTTCTTTTACGTTCACAGGAATAACATACTGGATTTACATTAAATGTTCCCCACCATTTACGGGAATAATTGTACCGGTGATCCAGCCTGCTTCATCCTTACTCAAAAGATAAACCACGTTGGCAACATCTTTGGGAACGGTAAGCCGCTTAAATGGATTATGCTTAAGGGCATGATTTCTAAGGCTCTCATTACCCGGAATCATTTGGAACGACCTGGTAACAGTAATCCCGGCCTGGATGCAGTTTGCCCTTATCCCATGCGGTGCAAATTCCAGGGCCATGCCCCGCGTAAGGGATTCCAGGGTAACTTTTGCCGCAGAAACAGCTGCATAGTTTTTCCAGGCCTTCTTGTTTCCTTCACTGGTAAACGATATCACCCTTGCATCTTTAGCAAAAAGCCCTGCACGAAAAATATCCTGGGTCCAGTCATACAGGCTTAATGCCATCGCATCTATAGTAAGCTGGAAATCTATATTCTCCAGCCGTTCTTCTTTACCGGTCATGGGCTTTAAATTGCCTTTTGCAATGCTGTGCACCATTGTTCTTATTTTACCTTCGGCACCCAAAATTTCAGCAATCTGAGAGACCAATCCGGCGCGTTTCTCTTTCTGTACAGCATCTACATTGAAACTTTCCAGTCGCACGCCGCTTTCCCGAATTTCATCAAAAGCTTCCTCTATATCCGGAATCTCAGACCGGCGGTCTCGGTGTACAATAATAATGTTCATGCCGTGTTTGGCGAGTTTACACGCACTGGCATAGCCCAGTCCTGTACTGCCGCCCAGGATTAGCGCCCAATAATTTAGATCTTTAAATTCTGCTACCATTGTAATAAGATTCTTTGTGCTGAAAATCCCGGACCAAAACTGAGCATTATCCCCTGCTCCCCTTTTGGGATATCTTTTTCCATAAAGCGCTGCAGCACATAAAGAACTGTTGCGCTGCTCATATTGCCATACAAACGCAGGACTTCCCGGGTATCATCAATATTCTTTCCTAAGGTACCAAAAAGATCAGAGACTGTTTGTACAATTTTCTTCCCGCCGGGATGAAAAATAAGATGCTCCACTTTTTCTATCGAACTATTATTTTTTTCAAGAAAAGGAAAGATAATGTCAGAAAAATGTTCTGAAATAGTTTCGGGAACCCTTTGATCCAGGATCATTTGCAGGCCCTGGTTAGTAAGGTCAAAACCCATCATTTGCGTGGCGTCGTAAAAATGATACATTGCTTCGGCAAGAATTTCAGGGCCTTCTGCTTTTTCTTCAGAAGACATTAAAACACAGGCTGCTCCATCACCAAATATGGCGGCACTCACCATATTTGCCATACTGTAATCCTCAAGCTGAAAAGTAGCTGTAGGACTTTCTACAGCAATTACCGCCGCTCTTTTGCCGGGATTGGCCTTTAAAAAATTATGGGCGTAGATCATTCCTGAAATTCCTGCAGCACAGCCCATTTCGGTCACCGGAAGCCTGGTAATATCCTGTCTTAGGTTTAAATCGTTTATTAAATAGGCATCCAGGGAGGGAATCATAATCCCGGTACAACTAACGGTAATGATGTAATCCAGTGAATCTGGCTGCCACTGTGCATTCTCCAGGGATTTTTTCAGGACATTTTTCCCGAGTTTTTTTACTTCACGCACATAAATATTATTTTTACCTTCAAAAGAAGTTGAAGTAAAAACCTCCTCGGGAGCCATAATGGAATAGCGTTTATCCACACCAGCCCCTTCAAAAATTTTCAAGATTTTTCTCCGGAACCTGTCCTCCTGTCCTTCCAGCCAGGTTTCTACTAGTGGTAAAACATCTGCCGTTTCCCGCGAATATTCAGGAAGTTCTTTTTCTACCTTTATAATTTTTACACTCATAGTTTTTTGTACTGTTCTTTTTCTATAATCCACTGATAGCGGAAAGCCCATTTCCAGTGAATCTCCTGCTTACCTGAAGGAACCTGGGATGCCAGTTTTTCAATATCTTCTTTTTTGAATCCGCGTAAAATGGAAATAAGTCCGTCTTTTCGAGCGATTTCGTTGTCTATAAACACGCTGCAAAAAGCCTGAAACAGCCTGTATGCAGCTTTACTCCTGTGAAGGTCGTTAATCACAATCCCAATATGTGACTGATGGTAAAAACTATTTAATAATTTGACGATATCAGGATTTTTAAAGTGATGCAGCGTTAATGTGCACAAAATGATATCATATTCCTCACGCTGAAATTCTTCACTAAAAATGTTGAGTGTTCTAAACGTTACTTCTGGAAAGTCGTGAGACATTTCTTCGGCAATTTCTATGGCGTGTGGATTAGCATCTATACCTGAAAGTCGCAATTTCTGGTTATGCTTTCTACCCCATTTTGCGATTTCCCTTAAAATAGCACCATTCCCGCATCCCACATCCACAATTTCAACCTGCTTTTCCTTCGGAACATTTTCAAGAAGTTTTTTTACTCCCTGAATGGTAATGTTATTACCGCCGAGCCATTTATTGATATTATCAAGATCCCGCAACGTATTTTTTAATTCTTTGCCACTTAAGTCGAAGTCGTCCATCACCTCTTCCTCTTCTGTTCTCTTAGATGTATCTATACTTCTCATGCTACAAAATTTCCGTGGGTTCTCTTAATAATGCGCGGTAATAGAAATGGAACCTTACTGATCATATTCTGAGATATTTCGGACATACCGGGATTCAATAAAATTGCTTGTAACATTCTACCCGATAACAACCTGGTTTTAAATTCTTTATTCCAACTTATCTTATATGTTTCTTCAACTTCTGTCCTACTCTTTAGTTCGTTATTAAAATATGCCAGAACAGCTTCAGAAGCTAATTTTGCGCTGTGGATCGCCATTGCCATTCCATTACCACAAAGGGGATGAATTAGCCCTGCAGCATCTCCCAGCATAAGAATATGATTTTTTATAAGCGATTTCTGTTTAAAGGAAACCTGTGCAATAGATATATCTTTTTTAAAAGCAGGTTGTGCCTCTTGAAAAAACGCCTTGAGGTGCGGATTTTTGGAAAGAACTTCTCTTTTATAATCTTCCGGAGATTTATGCTCCTTAAAACTTTTATATGTAGCCAGATAGCAAACATTTATGTTTCCGTTTTCAACCATAGACAATCCGCAATAGCCACCCCTGAAGTTGTGTAGCGAAACCAAGTTGGCCGGATAATTCTCATGCCGATAATGTGCTTTTACAGCAAGCCACTCTGATTTTCTCTGAATAAAATCCCGATCCAGTTTTTTGTCAATTATCGACCTTTTTCCAAAAGCACCAAGAACAAAATCTGCCGTAACCAATTTTCCTTCAGAAGTCTTTATGCTGAAGGTGTTATCTGAAAAATTAATATCTGTAACTGTTTCTTGTACAATCTCAACACCATTGTTTACAGCTATTTTATATAAGTAATTATCAAGAGCATATCTGCTTATTCCCAGTCCGCCCATTTTTAAATTTGAAGAAACAGTTTTACCGGAAGGAGTGCTGAAATGAAGCTTGTTGATTTCTACCGGAGCTAAAGACTTCAGAGAAATCTGGAGGGATTCCAGGTAAGGAACAATTTCGTTAGAGAGATATTCCCCACATACTTTATGACGTGGAAAACTATCTTTTTCGAAAAGATCAACTTTTATTCCGCTGGAAGCAAGATGTATTGCAGCAGTTAAACCAGCCAACCCTCCACCAACAATGGCAATCTTTCTCATTTTATGAAGATAACTAAAAAGAATAAAAAAATCCCGGCGCTTACCGGGATTATAAATTGTTTAAACTTTCTTCTTTTAATTTTGTGAAGTTGCCTGCTGCGCTTCCTGTTTTAATTCTTCATTTGCAACAATAGCAAGCTCTACCCTACGATTTTTAGCCCGACCTTCTGCCGTAGTATTATCGTACTTAGCCTGAGCTTCTCCATACCAGTTGGTGGTAAGTCGACCCTGGGAAATGCCCCCATTGGATACCAGGTAATTTGTTACAGCCTGCGCACGATTTTTAGAAAGGGTAAGGTTATAACTTTCTGCCCCTCTATCGTCTGTATGTCCTTCGACCATTATGTTGGTGTCTGGATATTCACTTAGAATATTTGCCAGTTTATCCAGTGTTTGCCGGGAATCCCCGCTTATATTAGATTGATCTGTAGCGAAGTAAACTCCACTGTTCTCATCAAATGTGACATTAATCCCTTCGCCCACACGTTCTACTTCGGCACCAGGGATTTCCTGTTCAATTTCTTTGGCTTGTTTGTCCATACGGCTACCAATATAACCTCCGGCTGCACCACCAACCACACCTCCAATAATTGCACCGAGAGCGGTATTGCCATCACCGGTATTATTTCCTATAATTCCACCAATTGCCGCACCACTACCTGCTCCAATTACAGCTCCTTTTTGTTTGTTGTTGGCATTTCTTGTCGCATCACATGCAAACAGCATGCTGGCTGCAAAAAATATAGCGGTAAATTTATTTAGCATTTGTCTTTTCATAATTTGTGTTTTTAAATTTTAGTAAAATTCATTCTAATTACAAAGGGCTCACCTTCAAGAGTAACCGTTTGTTCCCAAACCATGTCTGTTTCACTTAAACTTCTAAGGTTCAGTCTAAAGCCCTGCCCTCCAGTAGTTGAATTTGCATCTTCGTCAGTTGGTTTTAAGAGAAAATCGTAGACGCCCTGCGGAGTATTTTCTTCATCTATAGACCAATTAAAATAGCGTTGTGCAGTACTACAATTAGTGCCCTGGAGTGTGTAAGTACCCTGATTATTATTGGAGACAAAGTTCCAGGAACTATTTTCAAAACATGAGGCAGAAGCATCATTTAATAAGGTAACATCAAAAGTCCCCGTGTTTTGTGGATAAGTCACACTTGTAAGCGTCCAGTTCCCTTTAAATGTTTTTCGTGCTTCCCTAGCCACCTGGCTTGGGCCACATGAGGCAATAAGAATTGCAATGGTAACTACAGTAATTATTTTTTTCATCTTTAATTTAGGTTTAATGAAAAAACCCAATGTAGATCAAACCCTGATCTGCATTGGATTTTATAATATAATTTTAATCCTATCTTCTAAATAATCTGCTTAAAAGCGATATTACCAGAAGTACTACAAAGATCCAGAAAATAATCTGTGCAATATCAGCAGCTCCTTCTGCTATACCACCAAATCCAAAAATGGCGGCGATTATAGCGATAATTAGAAAAATGATAATTAAACGTATCATAATAATTGGTTTTATTGATTAGCTAAATCTAAATTAAGCCACGAGTTTACGGCCAACAAAAGATTATTAATACTTTAACAGAGGGTATGTTAAGAAATATTAATTATTTCAGTCGAAACCTGTTAAATTATTAATGTTCTATTAATTTTTTAAATAGCGTTAATACTTTAACCTACAGGATGCCACTTGTTATTCTTTTAAAATCCGAATCAAAACGTTTCTTTATTATTTAGTGATTCATGCAAAAACATACATCTTTTAATTAAGTTTTATCGATAATTGCCATTTGTCAGGAGCATCTTTACATAACAACTTTATTTATGAACCTGAGTTCGATTAATAATATGGAGTAAAAAAGGAATAAAAATAGGCAGATTAT
>NZ_JAVRHP010000122.1:0-7763 GCF_031846505.1 Autumnicola edwardsiae | reverse complement strand
AATACAATTACCCTTACCGTTACTGATGTTAATGAAAATTCAGCTTCAGAAAATGCTACAATTACTGTTGAGGATAATATAAAACCAGTAACTCCAACACTTCAAAATATTACCTGGAGCTGTGGAGAAGATGTTGAAATCCCCACAACCACAGACAATTGTGATGGTGAAATTACCGGAACCACCGATGATCCGTTGCAGTATGACAGGTTTGGGACTTATACTATTACCTGGACGTTTACCGATGATTCAGAAAATGCAACTACGGCCATTCAAAAAATTATTATTCCTGAACCGACTGTAAATCCGGTAGACGATATTGTAGTTTGTAACGGCGAAATTATTTCAGCTATAACTTTCCTCGGAAGCTCAGTAGAAGGGACAACCTACCAGTGGACCAGCAATAATACCACAATAGGTGCCCCTGCCGGTGGGAGTGATCAAATTACCTCATTTGAAGCAAGAAACACCACAAATGAGATTATCACTGCAGAGTTTGTTGTCACCCCGGTAGCGAATAACTGCGAAGGGGAAAGCATCAGCTTTAGCATCACTGTTAATCCAACCCCAACCATTACCGTGCCTAATGATATCGAGGTTTGTACCGGAGCACCAATAAATGAGATTAATCTTTCTAATTTTTCAGTAGACGGCACTAGTGTAAGCTGGGAAAATGATAATCCTGATATTGGGCTGGCTTCTTCAGGTATCGGAAATATTGCCTCTTTTACTGCACAAAACACTACGGGACAAAATATTATAGCTAAAATAAGCCTTACTCCTGCAGCAAATAATTGTGTGGGAGAAATACAAACTTTTAAAATTACAGTTAAGCCGGACCCGGTTCTTACAGTTCCTGAATTCCCTGAACTTTGTAATGGTGCTTCAACTGCAACGCCAATTGCTTTACAAGGAAATTTTAGCGGGATAACTTATGATATTACAGGAGGTTCGTCCATCGGACTTTCCAATCGAGCAAATGTCACTGAAATTCCGGCTTTTACACCTGCAAATAACAGCAATGCTCCTGTTACCGCAACTATCGTTATTACCCCAATAGCAAACGGTTGTACAGGAGACGCTGTTGAAATTCCGGTAACGGTAAAACCCAGTCCGGTAGTGAACACGTCGTTTACAGGTAATATATGTTCCGGAGAAATTACAGATATTCAGTTAACAGGACCGGTAGCAAATACCAGCTACACCTGGACAATAAATGCACCTGGTGGTGTGGAAGGTGCTACTGATGGCAGCCTGAATGCGAACGGTATAATAGAACAGGAGCTCATAAATACCACTTTACAACCACAAACGGTAACCTATAGAATTACTCCTGAAGCAGATGGGTGTGTGGGAGCTACAATTCCGGTTAATGTTGTGGTAAATCCGCTTCCTGTAATTGATTTTAAAAATGCTGAAGCACTCTGCTCCCCAACAGACCTTACTACATTAGAATTGGCAGAAGGCTCTACCACTGGTCTCAACTTTACATATTGGAAAAATGACATTCAGGTTCAAAACCCGAGAAGTGTAGAAGCAGGTTCTTATGTGTTACGCGGGAAAAATACAGCCGGTTGTATAACAAACAAATCCATCACCGTAAATCCATCACCACAGGTTAACCTTCCTTCAGGAGCAGTGGAAGCTTGCTCCCAACAAGCTTTTGACTATGAATTTTCCACAACCAACACTGATACAATTGCATGGAGAAGGGTAGCACATCGAGATATTTCGGATAACTCTACAAGTTCCGGTACAGGAGACATTACAGAAACATTAAATAATACCTCCAATAACCCTATTGAAATTACTTACCTGATAGAACTTACTTCTGCAGATAACTGTATTACAGAGGAAGAATTAAAAGTTAAGGTATATCCTGCACCCAAATTGAGCAATCTACCCCCGGAAGATGAACTTCCTTTTATAATGTGTGGAGGAGATTCCTTTAGTTTCACTCCGCAAAGTACAGCACCGGGTGCAAATTTCCGCTGGGAACGTGGATTTGTTCAGGGCATAGATAATTCTGCTAGAAATGGAACTGGAGCAATTAATGAACGATTAGTAAATACTACTTCAGAACCTATTACTGTTTTCTATAAAATCTATGTAGATGCTTCAACCTGTTCCAACCCTACTCCTTATGATATACCTGTGCTAGTACAACCCGCACCAATAGTAGAAACACAACTAGCTCTGGAAGGAAGTTCTGATAAAAGCGAACAGATCGAAATTTGCCCGGGAGGGAGCTTTGTAGATTTATACTCTACCTCCGATATTCCGGAAGGACTGGGAGACGGTGAAACATCTCAAGCACCACAAACTGGTATTATTGAAGCCTGGGATTTTTCAAATCCAAATGACCGTAATAAATGGCGTACACCAAAAAGTACTACAAACAACGTTGAAACTCAATGGGGAGTTATTAATAATGGTGATCCCGGTTATAGGGACAATTATCCTAATGGAGATGGACCAAATCCAAATAACAGGTATTATGGATTGCATTATTTTAGTTATCCGTCTGGGAATAATCCATTCTTTGGTATTGCGACACCCAGCTTATATAAGCCTCATCAAAATACGTCTTTAGTGAGCCCTGGCTTTAGCACCGTAGGTTATTCCAATGTAACCCTTTCTTTTCAGCACGCATATAGAAATGGAGATAATCCTAATGGAGAGAAAGCAGAACTTCAGGTGTCTTTTGATGGAGGGAATACATGGACTACAAGAGTTTCATATCAAGGGTTTTTAGGATCTAAAAGTGAGTTCGTTGAAGGTAGGACACCAAACGGTCAGCAAATAACTATTGAAGGTAATCATCCTAATGTAAAACTTCGTTTTGCATTTAGTAATAACTATTCCGGCGAAAATTTCTGGGCAATCAGTAATGTAAAAATAGAAGGTGAAGGTAGTTCCGGTCCAAAAATTACCTGGACTTCATCTACAGACCCGGATTGGTCTTATAGTACACCAAACAATACAGCAAACTTAAAATCTGTTGGTCCTATAAATAGAGAAACTGTATTTACCGCCACCTATTCTTATGATGGTATTGAATGTGATGGCACCAGTTCTGTAACTGTAAAAATGAAGGAAACCCCCCAGCCAAAGATAAACGCAAATTATTGCTATTCCGACGAATCCAACACCATACTACTATCTGCAGATAAGGATTATGATGAATACCAATGGACATCTTCAGGAGAATTTATTGATGATTCCAAATCTATTGAAGTTAATACCGCACAAGAATATACATTAAAGGTCTGGAAAAACGGATGTTCAAATTCTACAACCTTAAATCTTTCCGGAAACCTTATAACTAACGGGGATTTTGAATCCGAAGATCCAAGGGAAGGCTTTAATACCGCCTACCGCTTTGTACAAAATGATCCAAGCCACCAAACCGAATTTTATGAGGAAGGTATATATGCAATAGATGACGACTCCAATAAATACCACCATGCTTTTGATGATAATGGTGATCACACCTCGGGCACAGGTAATTTCATGATTGTAAATGGAGATACAAATTTAGGAAGAGTGGTTTGGGAAACTGATCTTTTTGAAGTGAAGGAAAATACAGATTACTATTTTAGTGCATGGACCATGAATATTGATACGGATTATGTAACTGAGAAACGAAATTTTGCCCAATTACGGATACTGGTTTTAGCAAAAGCAGCCAATGGTACTGAAGTGAAAGTTGCGGAATCTACTCTGGGGGATTTATGGGATGAGGAAAATAACCGCGGTTTACCTGCCGGAGAATGGCTTCAGTTTTACAGCCCAACTTTTTGGAATTCCGGCTCCTACACTCAAGCCAGGTTACAAATCATAAATGACAATGATTATGATCAAGGGAACGACTTTGGAATAGACGATATCTCTTTTGCTGAATTAAGTGCAGTAAACCTCGAATTCAATGTTCCTGAAGATCAAACTATTTGCGAAGGGGAAACCATTTACCTGGAAACCGAAATCACAGAAGGAGGTCGTCTACCAGTCACCTTAGACTGGACAGGCCCAGACAATTTCCAGCACGCTGTTACCGCCACTACAGATGAAGAACTTGCCGAAGCACTTACACTTGAAATTCCCGAAGCCACTCCTGCAATGGCCGGAAAATATTCCCTCAAAATCACAGATTTTTATGGCTGTGACATAGCACCAAAAAGCACCACAGTGCAAATACCGGCAATAAATGCAGGGGAAGATTTTGAAATATGCGCAACAGAAGCAGTTGAAAACGGAATTCCGCTTGCCGCAAACATTAGCGGCCAGGAAGAAATTTCAGGAACCTGGTATTTGGATGGTGTAGAAATACCTACAGGATATGACGAAGAAAGCAATTTATTTACAGCAACCTATACTGCCGATACTTTTGAGGCAGGCGATACCATCGCCTTTACCTTTTCTTCTGAAACTGGCTGTATAGATGAAGTTCAGGTCACCGTTAATGGCAACCCTGTAGTAAATCTGGAATCAGAAAATCTTAATTGTTCTGGACAGGATAATGGGGAAATTGCTGCTATGGTTTCGGGTGGAAGTGGTTCTTACAGTTTTGAATGGAACAACGGGCAAACTACCCAAACCGCTACCAATTTAACAGCAGGGACTTATTGGGTCACTATTAAAGATGAAAAGGCATGTACTGCAGTATCTGATACCATAACCATTCTGGAACCGGAACAACTTGTTGTAGGTTCCCCGGTACAGTTAGAGGAAGCTTCATGTTATGATGAATATAGCGCAGTAGTAGCTATTCCTGTTAGCGGCGGTCTATTTGAGGGGGAAATAATAGATCCTGAAAATATTCCTTATTCCGTAGAAATTTTAAACGCGGCGGGTGATAAAGTTATTTTGGAAGAAGAAAATTTTCAATATGAAATAGAGAATGAACTCTTTATATTTAGCGGACTTCAGGGCGGTACTGCTTATTCTTTTCTTATAAATACTTCAGAAAACTGTAATGCCGTTGTAGAATCCTTTACAACCATTACCCCTCCGGAAATTAATGCCGGAGAAGCACCTGCAAACCTGGATTGTGGTGTTAAAACCATCTGGCTATCGGCTACTCCAATAGATCCGGAATTGGGAACAGGTAGTTGGAGCTATAATGGCGGACAAACAGAATTACTTGGCGATGCCTCTCAGCCTAATACCACATTTACCGGAGAACCCGGCCTGGAATATACCCTAACCTGGACGGTAAACTCCTCTGTCAATGAGAATTGCTCGGTGCCATCAGATCCTCTTGTTATTAAATTTCCGCCTGCTTGCAGTCAGTTAAATTTTGATGGTCAGGACGATTTTGTAGATCTGGGGGACCATTACGGAATGCAAAACAGCAATCTTACCATTGAAGCCTGGGTTAAACCAAATGACCTTTCCGGAACCAGAACTATTTTTTCCAAGAGAGAAGAAGACAATCTAAATTCCGGCTACGATCTTATTCTCAATAACGGTTCACCGGTATTTAGGGTTGGGAGCCGAAGTGTGACTTCTGCACGAAAGTTAACAACAAGCCGCTGGTACCATGTTACCGGAGTTTACAGCGGGCAGCAATTAAAATTATATGTGGATGGGATTGAGATTCAAACCAGTTCCAACATTTCCTCTAATGCTGTTGTAAACAATAGCGCACCTGCTATAATTGGAGCGGCATACGCCTCTTCGCTAAGTGGAAGTAAAAATAATTTTGCCGGTTATATTGAAGAACTTCGGGTTTGGAATACCGCTATTTCTGAAGGTGAAATCCGCTTTATGATGAATCAGCGCATAAAAACTACTAATAATCCCAATCCTTCAGATCCAGTAGATGGCGAAATAATTGCGCACCGTAATATTGAGGGAAGTTATTTAAAAGATAATAACGGTTACAACTTATATTATCCCGAAGGTGTTGATGAATCCTCAAAAAGATGGTACAATCAAAAATGGGAAAACCTGGTTGGATATTATCAACTCCTGGCCGAACAAGAGCTTATCGCCAATGGATATACAGATAACTTGGGCTACACCGCACCCAATGCCCACGGACTTCTGAAAAATATTGATTTAATGCAGGAGAACAGCGCTCCTCTTCCCTACATCTCCAACCAAAACGGAGAATGGTTTGAAAGCACAACCTGGCTACATTCCGATGTATGGGAACCACCAAACAGCACCGGCCTTGACAGGTCCACTAAAATTGACTGGAACATTGTGAAACTTGCCCATAATGTTGAAAATCCGGCTACCACCAACAACAAAAACAGTATTACCGTACTCGGACTCCTTTCTGAAAACGGAACTTTTAACATGCTGGGAGACCATGGTGCAGGTGCCAACGGGAACGGGATTGGCACTGGAAACGCACTCACGATTACTCATTATTTAAAACTCGACGGATTTATTGATCTTAACGGGGAGTCACAACTCATCCAGAGCGAAGGAAGTATTCTGGATGTTACAAGCAGCGGGTATATTCAAAAAGATCAGCAAGGAACAAAAAACAGCTATAACTACAATTACTGGAGTTCTCCTGTAAGTAAAACCGGAGCTGCAAACAATTCTGGATTTACTATTGCTTCTGTACTTAGGGACGGAAGCGATGCAGAAAATCCCAAAGAAATCACCTTTGGTGGCAGCCACACATTTGCTGACGGAAATTATTCCGAAAATTTAAGAATTAGTTCGTACTGGCTGAATATATTCCATGGCACAGCCGATGCTTATGGAGTTTGGAAACAAATAAATGCCAATTCACAACTTCCTAGCGGTAACGGTTATACAATGAAAGGGCCATCAGGATCGGCAAGTATTAGTGATCTTCAGAATTATGTTTTCCAGGGAAAACCGAATAACGGGACTATAAGCATAGAAATTTCAGATTATGAAAACCGGTTGGTCGGAAACCCTTACCCCTCTGCCATAAGTGCAAGGGAATTTATCCTCGACAACCTTCGGGATGTGAATGGCGGCCGGAACAATAAAAACGTTTTTAACGGAACACTTTATTTCTGGGATCATTTTGGAGAGGAGAACACACATGTACTGGCAGAATATGTTGGTGGATATGCCGCATACAACCTCACTGGAGGAGTGCCCGGGGTCTCCAATGACCGCAGGATAAACAACAGCGGTAACCATGGTGGTTCAAAAAAGCCAAAAAGTGCAATTCCTGCCGGTCAGGGCTTTTTCATTAACACCATCCTGGATCAGACTGTGGCACAGGATATTAATGTACACGGGGGGGACGTCCTCTTTAAAAACAATCAACGTTTGTATGGAAGAAAACATCCTTCCAATGGAAATTCCCAGTTTTTGCGGCCAATCTATCCGCAGCAGGAATCAAAAATCAGCGATCCGGAAGATGGCAGGCAGAAAATCAGGATAAACTTTACCTCTCCACAAGGTTATCATCGCCAGCTTTTAGTGGCTGCAGATTCATTGGCGACAAACGGATTTGATCTTGGCTACGACGCCCCAATGATGGATTATAATGCCGAAGATATGTTCTGGGTGATCAATGGAGGCGAGTTTGTTATACAGGCTGTTGCAGATTTTGATCTTGAACAGGTTCTTCCGGTTGGCCTTGTAACTGCTGAAGAAGGAGAATTTAAAATTGAAATTGCGGAACTGGAGAATATCCCTGAAGAAATGGAAATTTACCTTCGGAATACTGAAGACAGCACTTATCACGATTTGAGAACAAAAGAATATGAAGCCAGCATTGAAGCGGGATATTTTCCTGAAAAATATGAGCTGGTATTTCA
>NZ_JAVRHP010000121.1:0-7898 GCF_031846505.1 Autumnicola edwardsiae | reverse complement strand
AGTAAACTGCTTCGGGGCAAGCCCACGAAGCATTAAGAAGAAATGATTTTCGATTTCGAGGCAAGCCTCGGAGCATTAAAATCTCGATTATCGAGTAAAAATTAAAAAGGCTCGTAGACTTTGGTTTCTGTGATTCTTATTGCTTAAATTTAAAATTCTAAAAATGTATAATGCTTCAGGATACTCATCAAAGAATACACGATTATCTCAGGATTTCCCTTACAGACAGCTGCAACTTCAGGTGCCAGTACTGTATGCCAGATGAAAATATTCAGTGTTTGCCCAACAAACACCTTATGCAGGTGGAAGAAATTGTGGAGATCGCAAAGACTTTTGTAGGGCTTGGTGTTAATAAAATAAGGCTTACGGGAGGCGAACCTATGGTGCGTAAAGAGTTTCCGGAAATTCTTCAGAAGCTTTCAGAATTACCTGTAGAGATAAGCCTTACCACCAATGCGGTGCTCGCCCATAAATATATAGACCAGTTAAAGGCAGCCGGAGTAAAGTCCCTCAATGTAAGCCTGGATACCCTGGATGCCGAAACTTTTAAAAGGATCACGAAACGCAATCAGTTTCAGCTTGTCTGGGATAATATCTTATTGCTTTTAAACGAAGGTTTCCGGGTTAAAATAAATGCTGTGGCCATAGAAGGAGTTATAGAAAAAGAGATCCTTGATTTTGTGGCCATCACCAAAAATTTGCCATTGCACGTGCGAATAATAGAGTTTATGCCTTTTGAAGGTAATCACTGGAACAGCAAAAAAGTGATTACAGCCACGCAAATGCTTAAATGGGTGGAGGAAGAATATGATATGGTAAAACTGAAGGATGAGCCGCATGCCACGGCAAAGAAGTACAAAGCCATAGGGCATGAAGGTACTTTTGCTTTTATTACTACAATGACGGAACATTTTTGCGGAGACTGTAACCGGATGCGTTTAACGGCGGACGGGAAAATGAAAAACTGCCTCTTTGGAAGTGAAGAAATGGATATCCTTGGAACGCTTAGAAAAGGAGAGGATATTGTTCCGCTGATTAGAACTTCGGTGCGAAGAAAACACTCCGTGATGGGCGGACAGTTTGCGAAATCCTATAAAGATGCTGAAGCTTCTACCATTAAGAACCGTAGTATGATTAAAATAGGCGGATGATTTCAGTAAATGAAGCCAGGAAAATTCTTTCTGATAACAGTACAAGAGGAAAAACACAAACTGTCCCGCTAGGCCACAGCCTGGATGCGGTAGTAGCTGAAGATATATATTCTCCCATAGATGTCCCTTCTTTCGATAATTCGGCTATGGACGGTTATGCCATAAAGTTTGGTGAAAAACTTCAGCGTTGGAAGGTGAAGACCGTTATCCAGGCAGGAGATACTTCAGCATATAAAATTGAAAGGGGAGAGGCCGCACGTATTTTTACCGGCGCAAAAATTCCGGAAGGTACAGACACTGTTATTCCGCAGGAATTAATAGCCAAAAATGAAGCTTCAGGAGAAATATATTATCAGGAGGATAAAATAAGTACCGGAAGCAACGTACGCTTAAAAGGCTCGCAATGTAAACGTGGCGATTTAATTCTGAAAAAAGGAACGGTAATTTCACCCGGCATCATTGGACTGCTGGCTTCTGTTGGGCTGGCTGAGGTTAAGATTTATACAGCGCCAACTGTTGCGTATGTTATTACGGGAGATGAATTAAAAGAACCCGGAACTTCCCTTACACCCGGCGAAATCTATAATTCCAACGGACCAATGCTCGAAGCCCTCCTGAAAAAAATTGGCGTCACAGACATTTTTCCTAAAAAAGCATCAGATAAAAAGGAAGAACTTCAGCAAATAATTAATCAGGCGCTGGAGCAACAGGATGTGCTTATTTTGAGCGGAGGTATTTCTGTTGGTGATTATGATTTTGTAAAGGAATGCCTGGAAAATGCCGGCGTGCAGGAATTATTTTATAAGATAAAACAACGGCCGGGAAAACCCATGTTTGCGGGAAAAAAGGCAGGGAAGTGGATTTTTGCACTTCCGGGAAACCCATCTTCAGTCCTTAGTTGCTTTTCGCAATATGTAAAACCCTGTCTTTACTATTTTATGGGTAAGGAAAACGTCTGGGAGGCCGATGCCGAGTTAACTCTGGCACAGGACCACAAGAAAAAGCCGGGATTAACCTTTTTCGTAAAAGCCAGGATCAATGGTGACGAAGCAGAAGTGCTAAGTGGGCAACAATCTTTTAATCTGCAGGCGTTTAGCACTGCAAATTGCCTTGTTGAGTTAGAAGAAGATAAAGAAGAGGTTACAGCGGGAACTCGGGTAAAGGTCTATAATTTATAAAACGAATTTCTTTTTCCTGCAGGTCGATATTTGCCAAATTTTGCAGCTCTCTAAAATAGCTTCCTTACTCATTTTGCAGTATTTTGGCTGCCCAGTCCTTAGACGATAGATTTGAACCATCAGGAAAACCGGGAAGCTTCAAATTTCCCTTTCGGTCAGATTTAAGTTCTGTTGCCTCCAACCATTCCCCGCTCCTGGGATTAAACCATGTAAAAGTATAAGAGGTATTCTTCTTTAGTCCGCTAATTTCTGGCAGTACTGCTTTATTTTCCAAGTACAGCAAGGAGAAATCTTTTTCCGGAGTCATCATCATTAGTGACCAACCGTCCAAACCACGTACCTGGCTAATTTCAGATTTATTCGGATGGAGCTGTTGATGGCCGGGTTGCAATTGTTGGTAACGGGCACCTTCAGAAAGCATAAACGATTTTAGGTGCTGCATTTGATTTCCGGATTCATACTTTAAGGCTTCCCAGATATGAGGGCGGGCCCCGGCCGGTTCTCCCGTGGTGGTAATATCATAAGCCGCTGTCCCATGCACATGGCCTGCTAAACCTCCCGAAAGTACGGACCCATACATTTGCGCGCGTGCAAAATAATTGTCTCTATCGGAATTGGCTATTGGAGTTTCCCCACCGGGTTTATTGATTTCATGATCCCAGCCTGTATAATAAGGCTCAAAATTAATGGCAGGATACGGAGGTTCTAAATGAAATAAAGTGTCCATAGCCCCATAAAATCCGTGGTCCCTCGGTTTGTTCCCTACGCTGTGCATATCCAGCCAGGGCACTTCCTCCCCGTGGCCAAAGGTTGTATAAGTGGAGCGGTCTATTAGGCTTGTATGCAGCTGCCCGAAAGGTGGCGGGCCATGGGTATTTAAGTGGTAGGTGAGGGCCTCGTTAAACTGCTCTGCTGTAAGGCTGAAATCCTCGGGGATCCAGTCCAGATGAATTCCGCTGAACAAAAAGTTCTGTGCCCCGTAACGGGAAATAAGGTATTGTACATAGCGGGCAAAAGATTCATTAAAGTTGAAATAGGCATTCCAGGAGGCCCTGCATCCCGGCGAATGGTTTCCAGCAAAGGCACAAATCCTTCTTTCGACATATACTGCATTTTTTTGTCAAGGCTCTGAAAATACTCCGGATTGATATTATTAAAATCTGAAACGCCCTTATGTTCAGAAGACATGGCGAAAGGAAGGTTGCCATATTCGTCCCGCATATTTTTGGCCGTAAAGGTCCCCCAATAACTCTCTCCGCCAGAAGCATCTATTCCTTCATTACTGGCAACATCATAGCCAAATTTCTCCCAGGCGTTGCGTACAAAAATTCCGTTTTCATCGGCATAGGTGCTGGGGTTTCTATCGGCTTCCCAGTTTGGAAAAGCTGCAATCATACTTACGGAATTAAAACCCTGGTTCTTACGGTAATTCACAGCATCTTCAAAGCCTATGCCCGGGCCGGGAAGATAAGCCTGCGAAGTTGGGGCGTTGCGAAACGGCAGCCGCCAGGTGCTGCCGGCAAGCCAGGTGTCGCCCAACATAAAGTATGGAGTACCGTCTGCATACTGCAGGGCGTGACCGTTGGGCATGGCCCGTACAAATCCGCGGCGGTTAGGGTTTTCCTCTTTCTCCTGTTCTGTCCATTCCACAGCAGTGAATGTGCCCGATAGTTGGTTTACTCCGGGATCTTGAGGGCTGGAACCACTGCTCCATTTCCATTCCCCGGGCTTTGTTGCCACGAGCCTTACCTTAAAAATGTTTTCACCATCCCAAAATCCGTAAACACGTTTGGAAAAATCAGGACCCGTTAAATCCACCCATACGCGAACATCTGTGTAGTAATTATCATAGGTGTTTTCGACTTGAAAAGTTATTTCCTGCATCTCCCACACATGGATTTCTTCAGCAGAAGAAGTTTGAAAAGCAGCTGCATTATGAGTTGCCATACCTGTGAAAAAGAGGCAAAAGAAGGGGAAGAGGTACGATTTGATGTTCATGGAATAAAAGATTACCGGTTTAGGTGCCCATAAATATATTGTATAATTGAAATTATAGGAAATTAGTAACAGCTTTTTCTATATGCTGCTCATAATTTAGCCTTCTGGCCCCATAAAAGTGTAAATAATAATTTAGTTTTATGTCCACCTTAAATTATTATGCAGATGTTTCAGAAAAAAATCGTTCCTGTTCTTAGTGTGTTATTCCTCTTTTCTGGTCTTTGCAAGGCCCAGTTTATTGATAATTTTGATAAAGGCGCAATTGAAGATTGGCTTTATTTTACTGGAGATGGAAATACAGAGATGGATTTTGTACAGGAGAAAGAGGGTATGGCCACACTCTATATAGATGCCACTAAAGATCAAAATAATGTTTGGTACGCGATCACCAAACGGAATGTTGCTCCTTATTTAAACCTGAAAAAATTAAAAGGACCTGATACCGAATTGCGGGTGGAAGCACGGGTACGCATTAAAAATCCACCTAAGCGGGTGAATATAATGGTTAACACCCAAAGAACAACCGAATACCATCATGATTTAATGGAGTTTGAATTGCAGGATGAAGACTGGCATGTAATAAGTATGACCACAAAAGATTTGGATGCTGTCCCGGGAGATTCGCTGTACATTCAGTTTGACGTTACAGATTTTGGCCGGGAGAAGTACGAGGTGGATATGGACTATATTAAGGCAGATATTATTAACACTAAAAATGCCGGCCCAGATAAAGGAATTCAGATTCCTTACCATCCACCAATTCCCGCGCTCAGCAGCTTTTCCAATAAAATAGAAGTTACACAAGATGCCCTGATCAATCTGGAATACCCTGACCTAAATCTTAACAATTGGCAGGTTTGGGAGAAAGAAGGTCCATCCCGGGTTCTTACTGTAAATGGCAAGCAATGGGCTATTTTGCGCTGGGACTTAGGATCGGCCAAAGGTTCTAAAGCCAAAGGAGCCGGGTTACTTGAAATCACCACCCAATCTGTCACCACAGGAGGAAATTATATTGAAGTTTATGGAGATCAACTAGGAGAGGAATTTCCGCGGGTAAGGATAATCGAGATTTGGGCAGGTGAGGTGTCCTGGGACCAGCAAGAGGTTACTTATAACAGTTTTATGCAGGGGAAAACGTATCAGGAGGTTTTTAATACGCAAATGATATATGATATTGAAGTGGATAAAACGCCCGGCACCAAAAATTTTATTACCATTTCACAACCTGTAATGCAGCGTATGCTCGATGGGACTACAAAAGGATTACTTATCAGGCCTTTAGGAGCTATTGATGTTTCTTTTTATGCTTCTGAAAATAAAGAACGGGCAGCCGAAATGACACCTAAATTATATTTTAATACTGAAGGAAAATAAAAAGCTGGCCAAAAAGCTTTAGCCGGTTTCAGTTTGAAATTTTTATAATTCTTATCAAAGTTGTGATTTTTCCTTCGGAAGAAGAAGATTGTTGACAACGCTGAAACAGAAGGTCGATAATTGGCAAATTCTGAGGAAGGTTTAAAAACCTGATCTAGCCAAAGAAGCAAGTTGATAAAATTTTCAGAAGTCTCCTGAAGAATTTCGTAAAAGAAGAAATTCTCTTATTTTTTAACATGTATTAGCGGCATCTGCTGAATTTTTTGAATGGGACTCAGCAACCGGAGGAGTACCGGAATTACGGAAATTCATGATCAAAAATATGGATTATTTTTCCATATAGTCCTGCCAGGTAACCAATATGTACTTTTTGCGTCCGTTTTCAAGCCTGGAAAGAAAGCCGTATTCATAAACAAATAAATAAACATTTCCTTTGCTGTTTTTTGACGCATTTTCTTTTCCCGGCCTATCGAAATTTTATCGTATAATTTGAAGTGAACGCTCCGTAAAATTTTAGGCTGTTTGAGCAAAACAGATTTCTGTTTCTTATAAAATATTTTGTTGCGAGTTCCTAAAATTTAGGAGCGGAACGATAAATTTTGATAAAATTTCGTAAGCCTAGATTTTTTTGGTTCGTTTTTTCATCAATGGAAAAAATGAACAAAACATACATGAAATCCACTATCAGGATAATTTTGCATGGATTAATTCCAATTACTTTTTCCCGAAAAGCGATTTTGGAAGGGAAAACGATTCTTTTGATGTCCAATGGTTTAGAAACAGGGAGAAATCTGAAGGTTTAAAAACCTGTCCCGAAGCTTATCTTGCCAAACTGGAACTTAAGCATTATGCAAATAATACTGTAAGAACCTATGTTTCCTGCTTTGAAGCTTTTTTGAATTTTTTTAAAGAACGGGAATTACTTGATCTTGACGAGAACGATGTAAGAGCTTATCTTCAGAAACTTGTACAGGAGAAAAAATCCCATTCCTATTTTAATCAGGCAATTAACGCTATTAAATTCTATTATGAAGTAGTAATGGAAATGCCCAATAGGTTTTACGCCATAGAAAGGCCCAGGAGGGAGGAAAAGTTGCCGGAGGTTTTGGCCAAAGAAGAAGTGCTTTCTATTATAAACAGTACGCGGAATATTAAACATCGATGTATTGTAAGTTTACTATATTCTGCCGGTTTGAGAAGGAATGAGGTACTATGTTTAAAACTGGATGATATCGATGGGAAGCGAATGGTGGTGAAAGTAAGATCTGGTAAAGGGAATAGAGACAGGTACAGCATTCTTTCTGAAAAACTTTTAAAAGACCTACGGGCTTATTACCTGCAATGGCGGCCAAAACGTTTTTTATTTGAAGGCCCGATGGGGAATCAATATTCTGCTGAAAGTATAGCCAAAATAGTAAAGGAAGCAGCCCGAAGCGCCGGAATAAAGAAACGGGTAACGCCACATATGTTGCGACACTCTTTTGCTACACATTTGCTGGAGAGCGGTACAGACTTAAGATATATCCAGGTGCTTTTGGGGCATAAAAGCACCAAAACCACAGAAATTTATACACATGTGGCGACAAATATTTTTTTCACAATAAAAAACCCTTTAGATTAGTAAAGACAAAGTAGATATAAATGTACCATTCCTTTTTACTACATAATAAAATGCACTAGTGCATTTGTCGAGACGTTGTAAGTCATCAAAATTCAGAACGCAATCGGCAAATTTCAGTTTATCATTAATGGGATTACTCCGGGAAGAGAAAAAAGCTACCGGTTAGAATCCTCACTCAAACGCAAGTGGCGCTTTTTTCGGTAAATTGGGATGTTATAGTTTGTGAATAAGCGGACTTTTGGCTGATTGCCAATCAGCTAAATAAAGGTCGATAATTGGCATTTTTGAGACCTCTTTGCGACGGAATAAAATCGGCAAATTTTGGCTTTTCCGCATTTGCAATTTTCTGGGGGAAGGAAAAAAAGCTACCCTTTAGAATCATCACTCAGCCGCAAGTGGCGCTTTTTTTCGGTAAATTTGGATGTTTTGGCTCGCGGATAATAAAAAAGACGCCTTACAACAAAATATAAAAACAATGCTAAAGCCTGTCTCAATTCGAAATTCCGTGCGTACTTGTTGCGCCTGATTTTCCTTCGGAAAATCACGCTCGCCCGCGCACAGTTTTTATATGGGACG
>NZ_JAVRHP010000120.1:0-7991 GCF_031846505.1 Autumnicola edwardsiae | reverse complement strand
CGAACCAGTGACCTTCGGGTTATGAGTTACTATGACCGTATTTTGTATTTCAAAAATTTTTAACAACCGTAAATTGACTTATTGCCATTTAAAAATTAATAACTTCATCAAGTGCATCATCAGCATCTCGGTGAATAAAATTAGCTTGATAATTCAAAGTAGTTTTTAAATCACTATGACGATAGAGCTTTTGTAACATTAAAGGATGAATACGATCCCCTGCAATGTTACCAAAGCTATGCCTAGCAATGTGGTTAGATAAGTTTTTTTCGATTCCGCATTCTTTGGCAATTTGTTTTAGGCATTTATTAAAAACCTTAGTGACGCTTTTGGTTCGTATATAAATTTGTTCAGCATCATTAGTAGCCGTATTTCTCAAGAATGGAAAGACATAACCATTATTGAGTTCTTTCTCTTTTTTGTAATGTTCTAAAATTTTTTTTGCCTTGGAAGGAATTTTAAGGCTAAGTGCTTTTTCATTTTTATTCATTACATAATAAAGCCGTTTATCCTTAAAATCCGACCATTTCATTTTGACCACATCCGAAATACGAATACCGGCAAAATAAAAAGAAAATAGCCATACATTATGAGTGTGCCAAATAGAACTATTTTTCTTCAACTTTAGTTTTTCTATTTTTTCGATCTCTTCTATACTTAGTCCTATCTTATTACCAGAACCAATTCTAATTTTCTCTTTATCACCGGCAAAAGGATAATATTTTCGTTCAATAATTCCTTCCTTAATAGCCAAATTGAAAAGAGTTCTAATTAAAATAAGTTGGTTCGTAATAGTTCTGGTTTTCTGTCCTAAATAAGAATAGCAAAATGTTTTATATTTATTAATGAATACTTCATCAATATCTCGGAATGCTAGAGCCTTACTATTTTTAAAATAAGCTACACCATCCAACCAATCATATTCATTGAGTCGAGCCTTACTGAGACGGTTCAGACGACGCTCCTTTATTGACTTAATAACGGCTGATTTATTTTTATTTCTTTTTAAATTTAAAAACTCTTCAAGATTATATAGAATAGATAATTCTGCCTTAGCAACGGAAAACGTTCCCCTTTCATATTTTTCCATTATGCGTTCCGCTGCTAGTTCAAAAAAAAATTTCTGTCCATAGGTTCCTTTTAATTTTTGCTTTACCTGTTTCGGGCTAACCCGATCTTTAGATTCAAAAAATATATCATTCACTTCACTCAATTTCTTCATTAAAAAATTGTTTAGCTTTTGTGAATTTGGATGACTTCTCTTTGCCTTTCCTGCTTTTCCATCCCAGTCCTTCTCAAAAACATATTGCCCAAGCCACTTATAATTGGTTTTGTAATTTTCACTAATTCTCAAAGCAAGAGGAATTCTACCATCCTTTCTCATCATATTCTTACGTAAAACGATCTTCACATTGGCCATAATTTGTTATTTAAAATGTATATAAAGATAAATAACCAATTTAAAAACTAGTACAGAATAAGTACAGAATAATTTGATTTTCACACTATTTGAATAAAATCACAAAATATGTAATTATCTGATAATCATATTATTTAATATATTTTAGTTGATTTTAAATAGGTGTTTAGCTAGGTTCATAACCCGGAGGTCCCGAGTTCAAATCTCGGTCTCGCTACAAGAAAAAATGCCGGAATTTTCATTCCGGCATTTTTTATTTCTACATTTCACGTTATCTTCTTCAGTTAAGTTTTTATCGTTATAAAAAAACAAAATGCCACCACGAATTCATGAATAAACAACATTGGCGGGCCTTTGCAAGGGCACGCCTCAGAAACGGCAATTATAGATTATTAGCACGGTTTACACTTAGATTAATGGTTTCACTATTTTCGCTAACACAGGAAAAAAATATGGGTTAGACGCGTCAGGTTTTGAAAACCTGATGGCTGGATGATTTGGAGGTCTGGTTCATTCAAGGAGATACCTGTAAAATGTCAATTATCGGCATTAGCTCACCTTTACATCAACTTAGACATTTTCTGAAAATGCAAAATGGAGCCACAATATATACAAATAAATGGTTTAGCACTTCTTGTAAGATGATGCCCCTAAAATGGCAATTTTTGGCATATAATCATGGTGAATCCGAAATCCGCGCTAATCCAGAGTATTAGTGAGTCAAATAATATAAAGCTTTACCCATAAAATATCCCGCCATTGACAAAATAATTCCCAGGCAGATTAGAATAAGAATCCAGGTGAATACAATTTTCTTATTTTCAGGACTCTTCAAATTAGTGCTGATTTTCAATGATTTTAAATACTTTTCCATATCTTCTGAATTTATTATGCAGGAAATATAATTTATGACTTCCCTTTCCTGCAGCCGGACGAGCTAATAGCCTCTACATAATTTAGACATTTTCTTTACCTCTGGTCTTCTTGGGAACACGCAGCAAGAGAAAAACCCCGGCAATAAAGAAAATTACAAGGAAAAGTATCGAATTTCGTACACTTCCAGTAATTTGGGCAACTATTCCGTATAAAAACATTCCTATAACGATACCTAATTTTTCAGCAACATCATAAAAACTGAAGTAACTGGCAGTGTCAATGGCATTTTCTGGTAGCATTTTAGAATATGTAGACCTGGAAAGCGACTGAATTCCTCCCATGACCAGCCCAACTGAAGCAGCTGCAAAATAAAACTGTATCGGGGTAACAATGTAGTATGCGTAGCCACAAATGGCAATCCAGATAAGGTTTATAAAGATCAAAGTCTTAATATTTCCTATTTTTATTGCCAGCCTGGAAGTGACCATTGCACCTGCCACTGCCACTAGCTGAATAAGCAAAATGCTTACGATTAATCCTGTGGTTGCATCCTGTGTACCCCAGTCCAGCTCTTCAATCCCAAAATATGTGGCGATTAGCATAATTGTTTGCACTGCCATACTATAAACAAAAAAGGCGATTAAATAACGGTATAATTGAATGTCCTCCTTTAGTAAAATCCAAATTTTTCTTAATTCCCGAAAGCCGTTAAAAAGAACATTCCGGGTTAAGCGTGCTTTTTTATTTCCTGTTGGCAGATAACGATAGGTATACTGACTAAAACCAATCCACCAGATTCCCGTAAGCACAAAAGACAATCGTGTGGGGAAACCTTCATTTTCAAATCCAAACCATTCGTATTTCAAAATCATAAGCAAGCATAAGATCAGCAGAATTACGCTGCCAATGTATCCCATAGAAAACCCTTTGGCACTGGCTTTATCCTGCTGATCGGGAAAAGCAATATCCGGAAGGTAAGAATTGTAAAAAACCAGGCTGGACCAAAATCCGATTAGCGCAAGAAAATAACAAAGCAGTCCGAACCACAAAAATTCCAGCTGAAACCAAAATAATCCAATACAGGAAACAGCACCTAAGTAGCAGAAAAACTTCAGGAAATTCTTCTTATTACCGACATAATCTGCAATACCAGATAAAAACGGACTCAACACCGAAACTACCATAAAAGCTGCTGCAGTAACGTAACTAATAAGGCTGTCGTTGTTAAAATTTATTCCGAGGAAAGGGACAGTATCATCAATAATTTTTCCTTCAGAATTTTTAACTATCGTAAGTGCACCGTAAAAAATGGGAAATATCGCCGAAGAAATCACGAGTGGATAAACGGAGTTTGCCCAGTCATAAAAAGCCCAGGCGTTAAGGAGCTTCTTATTTCCCTTTGGAAGTTGTTTCATAGTGCTAAAAATATAAAAAGCTGCCGTAAAAGGCAGCTTTGTAATATCAATTAATTAATATTATTTTTTATACTACTTAAAACTTGTTACTCCATATTTCTGCGCTTCTGCCTTAGCTTCCGGCGCCCACTCAGTAAGGTTATTTATCCTTGTTTGGTTAGAAGGGTGCGTACTTAAAAATTCCGGTGGTGCCTCGCCGCTACTTTGTGAAGCCATTCTTCTCCATAGATCTGCGGCTTCATCGGGGTTGTAACCGGCAATAGCCATTAAAGTTAATCCAATCCTGTCCGCTTCAGCCTCGTGGCTTCTGCTAAAAGGAAGCATACCACCAATTTCACTACCTAATCCATAGGCCTGGGCTATAATTTGCTGTGTAGCCTCACTTTGTCCTCCTGCAGCCACACCTACTACGGCTCCTCCAACTTGCTGAAGCTGGGCTGCACTCATCCTCTGCGCTCCGTGATCTGCAAGGGCATGCGCAATTTCGTGTGCCATAACTACTGCCAACCCTGTTCTGGTTTCGGCAACATCAAGTATACCTGTGTAAATTACAACTTTTCCTCCCGGCATGGCAAAAGCGTTTACCTGCTCATCCTTGACCAGTTGTATTTCCCATTCAAAGTCCTGCATAAAACCCTGATATCCATTAGAATTTAAATATCTTTCTGCAGCTGTTATAATTTCCTGGCCTACATTTTTTACCATTCGGGACTCTTCTGTTCCTTTAACAACCGTGGCTTCAGCAAGAAACTGATTGTATTGTTCAAAAGATGAAGGGAACAGTTGTTCGTTAGATACAAAGTTCAAATTTCTTTCTCCCGTAAAAGGATTGGTTTTGCATGCCACTATCAGCAGCAGCATTGCACTTATCATTATCACTGTTTTTCTAAGACTCATAATAAATTAATTTGTTTTCTTAAAATTACAAAAGCACTTGTTCTTCCTAAACTGTTTAAGTAGGATTTAACAAATAGCAGGTATATGTTATACAGCCAATGCTTATAAAATAAGTTAGGAAACTGGAGAAAATGAATAATGGTTACCTTGCGCATCTATTTTTTAATAATATGAAAAAGAAAAACAAAGAGAATATTCCGGTACAACGTCTTTTGGTTCCCGGTTACATCCTTCAGTTTAACCAGTTACTTACAAAGCTTTCTCCTCATTTGGCCAGCAGATTTGCAGCCCGGCTTTTCTTAACCCCTTTCCGGTATAAACTTCCGGAGAGAGAAAAGAAAATGGACAACGAGTCTATACAGGAACAAATCACTATTCCGCAAACCCACAGGGAGATCGTTACCTATAAATATGGAGAATCTTCAAAAAGGATTTTACTGGTACATGGTTGGAGCGGCAGGGGAACCCAGTTAAGTAAAATTGCTGAAGCGTTACTGGAGAACGGGTACAGCACTATAAGTTTTGATGCACCTGCGCATGGTAAAGCACCGGGCAGCACGAGTATGATGCCCTATTTTACAGAGTCCATTCACCATTTGAACAAATTTTACGGCCCTTTTGAAGCAATTATAGGTCACTCCCTGGGAGGAATGTCTGCTCTAAAAGCAATTAGTGAAGGAGCTTCCACTAAAAAACTTGTACTCTTAGGAACAGCGAACAGCATTACTCATATTACCAAGGAATTTGCCAGGAACATGAAGATGAACGACAAGGTTGCGGGGAAAATGAAGGCCTATCTCGACAATAAATTTAAACAGGATATGGACTCTTATTCCGGTGCTGTTTCTGCTGAAGGGGTAACGACACCCACCTTAGTAATACACGATAAAAATGATGTGGATGTTGCAGTTAGCTGTGCATATGATATAGATGAAAAGCTAAAGAATAGCGAATTATTTATTACAGAAGGTTTGGGCCATCGTCGAATTTTAGGCAATCCAGAAGTAATTAACAAAATAGCAACTTTTATCACGGTATGATCTTTGTACTTTTAAATGAAAAAAAAAATGAAAAAGGTAGTATTTATTTTCTTTGCCATAATAACAGTGAGTTGTGGCAATGCACAAAAAGAACAATCTTCAGAAAAATTTGAAGTCTCAAAGACTGAAGAGCAATGGAAACAGGAACTTAGTGATGCAGAATTCCAGGTACTGCGAAAAGCATCTACTGAAAGACCTTTTTCCAGTGATTTGAATGACATAAAAAAACCCGGAACCTTTGTTTGTGCCGCCTGTGGTAACGAATTGTATGAAACGGAACATAAATTTATGAGCGGTACCGGATGGCCGAGTTTTGACCGCGCGATTGAAGGCGGAGTGGATTATGGAAGGGATTCCAAACTTGGATATTCCCGCGATGAAGTGCATTGCGCGCGCTGCGGGGGACATTTGGGACATGTTTTTAATGACGGCCCCCGGGAAACTACAGGAAAGAGACATTGCATTAATGGAATTGCAATGGATTTTGAACCAGCAAAACAATAAAAATATGAAAAAATACACTATAGAAAAATCGGAAGCAGAATGGAAAGAAAAACTTTCTGATGAGCAATACCGGGTTCTTCGGGAAAAAGGAACCGAAGCACCACACACCGGCGGGTACAACCTTCACTTTGAAGAAGGAGAATATAAATGTGCCGCCTGCCATACAAAGCTTTTTGAAAGTGATGCGAAGTTTGAGAGTGGCTGCGGATGGCCAAGCTTTGATGAAGCCATAGAAGGGAAAGTCGAGTATGTACAGGATAAAACCTTTGGAATGATTCGAACAGAAATCCTCTGCGCCAACTGCGGAAGTCATTTAGGGCACGTTTTTGACGATGGCCCTACGGAAACAGGACAACGCTATTGCGTGAACTCGGCAAGTATAGAGTTTAATAAGTAATTTAAAACCAAACATTATGAAAAAGATATTTTCACTTTTATTTATGACCACTTTTCTATTCACCTCCTGCTCCGATGACGGAGAAATTGGACCACGTGGCCCACAAGGTCCTCCTGGTGAGGATGGCGCTTATGTTGTTGGAATCAGTTATGAATATGATGTAGAATTTGGGTATAATGAAGACCGTAATATCTATAATTCATTTTTAGAATTTCCACCAACTGAAGAACCATCAGATGCTATCCTAGTCTATCGACTTGAAACAAGCAATAGTGTAGAAGCTTGGAATTTAATCCCAAAAAGCTACTTTTTAGATGAGGGAATTCTCCAAATTTCCTATAACCATACTGATGAAGATGTCGAGCTATTAATTGAAGCTGATTTTGACTTAAGTGATTTAAGTACATCTTTTATTGAAAATCAATATTACAGAGTAGTAGTTGTCCCGTCTGATTTTGAGCAAGGTAGTGTTGATACTTCTAACATGCAGGCGGTCATGGAAGCTTTAAATCTTAAGAAAGATGAAATAATAAAAATTGAACAAACTAAGTAATAAGCTCATATAGTGGCTAAGATTTTGAGGTTAACACTCCAATCTAAAAAGCTTGCCCTGATCGGCAGGCTTTTTTTGTGCGTGAATTTGAGTGACAATAAAAATTTCCTCACCATTTTAGGTGATTTTATATCTTAACAGCTAGCAAAACTTAATCCTCTCTTGAATATTTCGAAAAATGACCCCCCAAGTTTAAAAATCTCTTTCTCTACCTAATAATTTTTCCGTTTAGTTATTAAATAAATGCACAAAATAAAGAAACCACCCACAAACTTGAACTAAGCATAAAACGGCAATTTTCGACATCTTTTGTTCCGTACAAACACTATTCTTCAAAAAGAAATCCTGATTTTGAGATTGGTGAAAATTTCAGAATTTATGGCCTTGAATTTCTACTTCAGTAGTTATTAAAACCCTAATTGGTATTGGAGCAGGAACTGGTTCGGAAATGCTTCATTTAGAAAATAGTCAAATAGATTATTCTCCAATCTTTTTCGAACTTACACCACTTTCATATCAAACCCCAAAGGATTTGCCACTTTTTCCGGTAGAATTGGTACACATTTGGGAAAGGTTGATAAAAACGGAATTTATTTAAGAGTAGATCTGGGATACTATGTTCCGCTATTCAATCATTTTTCATTGTTCTTTAAAGGGATTTACACATACCAGTCTCTATACAAAGCTTTTTTAGGTTCTAACAGGCCATCAAATAAATACCTGATTCAGGGATTGGCTTCGGAATAGGCATAGAATACTTTTAAGAACAAATTCCCCTAAAAGCTGGCGGAAATGTAAGCGATCTCTGGCAGCACAGGTTGCCCTCATTTCTGAAGTTGTAGACCTCCATAATATTGAAAGTAAGTATTCATTTCCCAGTGTTCCTCTA
>NZ_JAVRHP010000012.1:0-54344 GCF_031846505.1 Autumnicola edwardsiae | reverse complement strand
TCTGGCTCAATAGCTTCGGAAGAGCAATTTTATTCTGGTTGTTTATTGCTGTTGAAGTATTGTTGCTGTTGAAGTTTATCTTCATTCCGCTTCTTAGATTACTTAAACTTTCTGAAGGTTTAAACAAAGTTGAAGCATCCAGGCTTATAGGCCGGCACTTTCCTGAAGTGAATGATAAACTTTTGAATATACTTCAGCTTAAAGAAAATTCCAGCCAGTCCGATCTTCTTTTGGCAAGTATAGATCAAAAGGCCAAAGATCTTCAGCCTGTTCCGTTTACTTCAGCAGTAAATTATAAGAGCAGTTTAAGGTATACGAAATTTGCCATTTTTCCGGTTGTAATTATACTGGCATTAATCTTTACCGGTAATTCTTCATTTTTTTCTGAAAGCTATGCGCGGGTAAGTAATTACAATACCGCCTACGAACCGCCGGCACCATTTCTATTCCATATTCAGAATGAAAACCTGAAGGTGGAAGAAGATAAGGATCTCCGCCTGCTGGTGGAAACTTCTGGGGAAGTGGTGCCGGAAAATGTTTCCATTCATTTTAATGATCAAACCTATTTTCTGAAATCAGAAGCGCCAGGTGTTTTCGAATTTACTTTTAAGAGACTGAATGAAAATGTCAATTTTCATATTTCCAGCAATGATGTTAGATCCCATGATTATGAAGTTGAAGTAATTGAAGTTCCAAAGCTGCTGAATTTCGATATGGCGATGGATTATCCTGCTTACACAGGAAAACAGGATGGAATTATTTCTGGAACCGGGAATGCGAGTATTCCTGAAGGGACTAAAATCAGTTGGAAATTTAATACGAGAAACACAAAGCAGGTTAACCTGGAATACGCAGATACGCTGGTGAATGTATCTTCATCAAAGTCAGTTTTTGATTATAAACAGCAGGTTTTTTCTAATTTTCCGTACGAATTGAGTACATCTAATGAACAGATAAACGATTACGAAAAACTTCAGTATAAAATTGAAGTTATTAAAGATGAATATCCGGAGATTGAGGTGGAACAGAAAATTGACAGCCTGGACAATACCACCCGATATTTACGCGGAAGGATTTCTGATGATTACGGACTTTCTAAATTGGAGATTGTTTATTACAAAGAGGGAAAAGAAGAGGAGGCCGAAAATTGGCAAATTTCGACCTCTACTGAAAATTTTGATGAATTCCTGCTTACATTTCCTGGTGAGCTAAGGCTTGAGAGCGGTAATAACTATCATTATTACTTCAGAGTATATGATAATGATGGTGTAAACGGTGCAAAAAGCACCAAAAGTGGAGTTTTTTCCTACAGAGAACGTTCTTTGGAAGAAATTGAGTCCGAAAAACTTCTAAATCAGGGTAAATCTATTAATAATTTGTCTGAAGGCCTTGATAGAATGGAAAATTCGGAGAAGGAGCTGAAAGATATCTCCAGGCTTCAGAAAGAGAATGAAAATCTGGATTATAATCAGCGTAAGAAAATTGAAGATTTCATCAACAGGCAAAAAAGGCAATCGAAGTTAATGCAGAATTATTCCGAAAAATTAAAAAAGAGCCTGGAAAAGACGGATGATGAAAATGATAATTTTCGGCAGGAACTGGAGCGAAGAGCAGATAAGAATGAAGAACGGCTTCAGAAAAATGAAGAACTTTTAAAAGAGTTGGAGGAAATTGCAGATAAGATTAACAGGGAAGAACTGGGACAAAAACTGGAAGAATTGTCAAAGCAAAACCAGAATCAAAAGCGGAATTTGGAACAGTTGCTTGAACTTACCAAACAATATTATGTAGAGGAAAAGAAGCAGAAGTTGAGCAGAGATTTAGAAAAACTCGCCGAAGAACAGGAAAGTTTAGCGGAGAGTGAGGAGAACAGTGCAGAGGCGCAGGAGGAAATTTCCAAAGAGTTTGAAGAATTTAGGGAAGAAATGGATCAATTGGAAAATGATAATGAAGCTTTGAAATCTCCTAACGAATTGGGTAGGGAAGAAGTGGATGAAGAAAGTATTCAAAAGGAACAGAGGGAAGCTTCTGAAGAGTTAAGACAGGGAAATAAACAAAAAGCGAAGGAAAAGCAGAAGAATGCGGCAAAAAAAATGCAGCAGATGAGCCAAAAAATGCAGATGCAAAGTGTGCAACAGGAAGGTGAACAATTAGATGCTGATATTAAAACTTTACGGCAGATACTCGACAACCTTGTAATTTTTTCTTTTGAACAGGAAAATCTTCTTAATAGTTTTAAAGAGATTAATCAGGATAATCCTGTCTATGCTTCAAAGTTGAAGAAGCAAAGTGTCCTCAGGGAGCATTTTGAACATGTAGATGACAGCCTTTATGCACTGGCGCTGCGGAACCCCATGATTAACGAAGAGATTACTTCAAATTTAACAGACATAGAGTACGACATAGAGAAAGCCCTGGAACGATTGTCTGATAATCAGATTCCGCAGGGAAGGGCAAGTCAGCAGTATGTGGTAACACGATCCAATGACCTGGCTTATTTGCTTAGTCAGATTCTTTCCGGGATGCAGCAAATGGCGAATCCGCAGATGGGAAAGGGTAAAGGCGGCGAGGAAATCCAGTTAATGGATATCATTAAAAAGCAGGAGCAATTGTCTGGTAAGATGAAGGAAGGAATGAAAAAGGGAGAACAAAAAGGTGAGCAGAAGGGAGAAGGGGAGAAGCGAAATAGAGAAGGAGGTGAAGATATGAATGGTGAGCTTTTTGAAATCTATAAGCAGCAAATGCAGTTGCGGGAAAACCTGGAAAGGTTATTGGAAGAAGACGGTGCAAATGGAAGTGGAGAAAAGCTTAAGAAGGATATGGAAGAACTGGAGGATGAGCTTTTGAATAAGAAATTTGATCCGGAAAATCTTCAGAAAATGCTGGATTTACAACATGAATTAATGAAGTTTCAGGATGCAAAGCTTGAACAGGGAGAGGATAATATAAGAACTTCAGAAAGTAATAAAACCGAGTATGATAATGCTCCTAAGGATCAAAATCTTAAGGCTAAAGAATATTTTAATTCTACAGAAATTTTAAATAGACAAATATTACCTTTGCGGCAAATTTATAAACTGAAAGTAAAGGAGTATTTTGATGACGGGAGTGATTAATTTTTATTCAGAAAATGATTTTGAATTAGAAAATGAAGGCCTTTTTTTAAAGTGGATTGAAGAAGTAATTCAATCTGAAGGAAAAAAGCCGGGAGAAATTAGTTACATCTTTTGCGATGATGAATATTTGCATAAAATAAACCTACAATATCTGGATCACGACACCTACACAGATATTATTAGCTTTGACAATACAATGGGTAATTTGTTGCAGGGAGATATATTTATAAGTACCGAGCGGATAGCTGAGAATGCTAAAGAATATAATGTTGATTTTGAGCAAGAATTAAAAAGGGTCATCATTCACGGGGTGTTGCATTTTTGTGGTTATAAAGATAAAACTGAAAGCGAAAGCAGTTTGATGCGACAAAAGGAAAACGAAAAAATTAAATTGTTCCACGTGGAACAATAACAGCAAAAAGAGGAAATTTAATGTTTGAAAAGGAATATGATGTTATAGTTGTTGGTGCCGGTCACGCAGGAAGTGAGGCCGCCGCTTCTGCAGCTAATATGGGTTGTAGAACTCTTCTTGTAACAATGAATTTGCAGAATATTGCGCAAATGAGTTGTAATCCTGCTATGGGTGGAATCGCAAAGGGTCAAATTTTGCGTGAAATTGATGCCCTTGGTGGTTATAGTGGATTAGTAAGTGATACGAGCGCAATTCAGTTTAAGATGCTTAACAAATCCAAAGGCCCGGCAATGTGGAGCCCGAGGGTGCAGAGCGATAGAATGCGTTTTGCTGAAGACTGGCGTATAAGATTGGAGCAAACCCCGAATCTTGATTTTTATCAGGAAATGGTGGCCGGGTTAATAATAAAGAATGGAAGAGTTACCGGAGTAAAAACTTCACTCGGACTCGAAATCAGATCTAAATCTGTTGTTTGTACCAATGGAACTTTTTTAAACGGACTCATTCACATCGGTGATAAGAATTTTGGTGGGGGAAGAGCAGGGGAGAGAGCAGCTACCGGGATAACAAAAGATCTTATTGAAGCCGGTTTTGAAGCCGGAAGGATGAAGACCGGAACACCTCCCCGGGTGGATGGACGGTCTTTGGATTATTCTAAGATGGTGGAGCAGCCGGGGGATGAAATTCCCGGAAAATTTTCTTTTTCTGATGAAACAAAACCTCTGGAAAATCAGCGTTCTTGTTATATGACATACACTTCTAACGAGGTACATGAGATTTTAAAAGAAGGTTTTGGCAGATCCCCAATGTTTAATGGTAGAATAAAAAGTATTGGCCCGCGATATTGTCCTTCTATAGAGGATAAAATTAATAGGTTTGCAGATAAAGATCGTCATCAGCTTTTTGTAGAACCTGAAGGTTGGAGTACTGTAGAAGTTTATGTAAACGGTTTTTCCACTTCTTTGCCGGAAGATGTGCAATTTAAGGCTTTAAGATCTGTAGCAGGATTTGAGAATGTAAAATTCTTTCGTCCCGGTTACGCGATCGAATATGATTATTTTCCACCTACGCAATTAAAACACACCCTTGAAACAAAGTTGGTGGAGGGTTTATACTTTGCCGGACAAATTAATGGTACAACGGGGTATGAGGAAGCCGCTTGCCAGGGACTAATGGCGGGAATTAATGCTGCTCTAAAAGTTCAGGAAAGGGATGAATTTATTCTGAAGAGAAATGAGGCTTATATTGGAGTTTTAATAGATGATCTAATTACTAAAGGAACAGAAGAGCCTTATAGAATGTTTACCTCAAGGGCAGAATATAGGACTTTATTAAGACAGGATAATGCAGATTTTCGTTTAACGGAACAGTCTTATAATCTTGGCCTGGCATCTGAAAAGCGTATGCGAAGGATGGAAGAAAAGAAGAAGAACTCTTTAGATTTTGTTCAGTTTTTAAAGGATAAAAGCGTAACACCGGAATATTCAAATCCAGTCTTGGAAAATAATAGTTCTTCATTAATGAAGCAAAGTGATAAGATCTTCAAGATTTTCTCCAGGCCAAATATTGCGATGGAAGATATTAGAAAATTTCCGGGAGTAGAGGATTATATTGTGGAGCACGAACTTAATGAAGAGGAACTGGAGCAAAGTGAAATCCAGGTGAAGTATTCAGGTTATATTGAAAAGGAGAAGAATAATGCCGATAAATTGAACCGATTAGAGGATATGAAAATTCCGCAGGATTTTGATTACTCCAAAATCAAGTCCATGTCTTTTGAAGCTCGGGAAAAATTAAATAAGGTGCAGCCAACTTCGGTTTCTCAGGCTTCGAGAATAAGCGGGGTAAGTCCAAATGATGTTTCCGTTTTATTAGTGTACATGGGAAGATAAAATTAAATTGTTCCACGTGGAACTATGGCTGAAATATTAAAAAAGAACTTCTTTCCTTAATGGCGAAGCAAAAATATTTTATTTCCTGTAAAGATTATTTGGTTTCAGGAGAAGAATTTGATCTTTTCTGGAGCACTGAATACGAAATTTTGGAGACAAAACCAGTACCCCGAAATTTACCGTTTTACTACTCCAGTGATAATTATATTTCCCATACAGATTCCAAATCTGACTTCACAGAGAAACTGTACCAGCGCGTAAAGACTTTTATGCTAAGCAAAAAACTGGGATGGATAAAAAATTATAAAACGTCGGGAAAATTGTTAGATGTTGGTGCCGGTACCGGAGACTTTTTAATTGAGGCGAAAAAACATGCTTTTGATATTTATGGAGTTGAACCAAATGAGACGGCAAGGGGAGTAGCATTGCATAAAGATGTAGTTTTAGAAAAAAGTTTTGAGGAGCTGAAAGATTTAAAATTTGACGTTATTTCTATGTGGCACGTTTTGGAGCATGTTGCAGACCAGGAAAAAGAAATTACTTCATTGTATAATTTATTGGAAGAAGATGGTGTTCTTGTTGTAGCTGTTCCCAACTTTAGAAGTTACGACGCAGATTATTACAAAGAATATTGGGCAGCCTATGATGTTCCGCGGCATCTTTATCATTTTTCCCAAAACGGAATTGCAGAAATTTTTTCAAAATTTAATTTTGAGTTAGTGGAAAAGCGTCCGCTTATTTTTGATTCCTATTATGTAAGCCTGCTTTCTGAAAAACATAAGGCGGCTTCCTGGAAATATCTTAAAGCTTTTTATAGGGGATGGATGTCCAATTTTAAAGCGCGCTCCTCGTCTGAGTACTCTTCCCTTGTTTATTTCTTTAAAAAAAGAGAAAAAGGCTTATAAGCTCTTTATTTCGACATTTTATTTCAGAAAACAGTCAATAACCTTTTTCAATAGAGAAATAGCTTTAAAACGCTTCTAAAGCAGTCATTTTTCATAGGTTCGACTTATTTCTAATTCGTATATTATAATAATATCTTATGGGACAGGCATCGGTTTCTTCTTTAAAACTTCGGTGGAATTATTTATTTACTTTCTTACATTTGCTTCAAATTAAATTTAAGAAAATAAACATGAAGAAAATTTTAGCGATTCTGGTTTTAGGAATTTTTATGACATCCTGTAATCAGGAAAAAACAGCATATGTTGATACTTCCAAGCTAATCCAGGAGTATAAGGAGATGAAAGAAGTAGAGGCAGAATTCACTACAAAGTCAGATTCTGTTAGACAACAACTGGATGAAGCTGCAAGCCAGTTTCAACAGGAAGTTCAGGAGTACCAGTCCAGCATGAACACGATGAGCCAGAGTGAGCGTCAGGAAAAGGAACAGGAATTAATGAGAAAGCAACAAATGCTTCAACAACAGCAACAGGCTCAGGGTGGCCAGCTGCGAGCTCAAAGCGATGCTGCCGTAGATTCTATCGTAACTAAAGTTAAAGATTATGTTCAGGATTACGGTGAAGATAATGGCTACACATACATCTTTGGATCTAACGACTCGGCAAACAGTATTATGTTCGCCAAGGATGGTAAAGATCTAACTCAGGAAATTCTTGAGAAACTTAATGCCGATTATGACGCAAATTAAGTAGTGAAAATGTTTAAGTTTTAAAGCCTCAGTTTAACTGGGGCTTTTTTGCTTTATAAGAGACAGGAGGTTTTTTATATAGCAGATCGATAATTGCCATTTTTGCTATGCCGCCTTTTTGTGCAGAAATCTGGTTAGTTTAATAGAAAGATCTGTGAAAATTATTTTTCCGTTTCCGTTTCTTTCGATGTGGTAAGCGGCTTCTTCCAAAGCCTGGGTAATTTGTAATATATTACCGCCATGTATAAAAGGTGCGAAATTCTTAAGTTTAAAACCTTCTGTTTGTGGTACAAGGTATACAAGATCTTTAGCCTTATAATTCATCATTAAAGCCTGTCGGAAGAAGTCTATGCAGTATTCGATAAAACTTTTTTGAGTTTCCCTCCCCAACGCTGCAATTTCTTCACTCCAGCTAATTAATTCCAGCACGGTGGCTTTATTTCCTTTCGCTTTAAATGCAGATCGCACCCATTGGATAAACCATTTTTCAAACTGCTCATCGCCAGATTTTTTTTCATAAATGTGAATGGCATTGGTGTAACTTCCGTTGGCCTGATGCGCTGTTTTCAGTGCTTCACTTTTATCACAATTGTACTTAGCCATTAAGGCTTCTGCTATGTCAGCTTCAGCTAAAGGGGGAAAGTGGAGGGTTTGGCAGCGGGAACGTATAGTTTGTATAATTTGTTCTTCATCTTCGGTAATGAGGATAAACAGCGTCTTGCTGGGCGGTTCTTCAATAAGTTTCAGAAGTTTATTCGCCGCCGCAGTATTTATTTTTTCTGCCATCCATATCAGCATCACTTTAAAACCACCTTCGTAAGATTTTAAAGAGAGGGATTTTACAATATCCTGCGCTTCGTCTACCCCAATCTGCCCTTGTTTTTTCTCAATACCTATTTCCTGGTACCAATCCTGCAAACTCGCATAAGGATTAGAAGATACAAAACTTCTCCATTCCGTAAGAAAATTGGAAGAAACGGGATGGCTCTTAATTTTATCATTAGTCGCAACCGGAAAAGCAAAGTGGAGATCAGGATGTGAAAGGTTATTGAACTTTAAATTGCAGGATGAAATTCCGGAATTATTTTCCCCTTCAGAATTTTGACAGAGGATGTATTGAGCGTAAGCAATAGCCATGGGAAGTGTACCGCTGCCACTCTTTCCTACAAACAACTGGGCATGGGGAATCCTGCCCCTATCGGCCGTAGTTGTCAGATGTTTCTTTATGTGCGGTAAACCTATTATATGGGAAAAAAGCATAAGCAAATATATAATTTATATGCTCTTTTATATCTTCGGAAAAAATTATATTTGTAATAAGACCGCCTGAAAAGGGCAATTATCAACAAAGACATTCATCACTGCTAAAAGATTAGCCTTGCGAATGCAAAAAACAAAATTAGATGAAAACACTGGACGATTACAACTTTAAAGATAAACAGGCATTAATAAGGGTAGACTTTAATGTCCCTTTAAATGAGGACCTGGAGGTTACAGATAACAACAGAATTGAGGCTGCAAAACCTACAATTTTGAAAATACTTGAGGATGGAGGCAGCGTGGTTCTTATGTCTCACCTGGGAAGGCCTAAAGGAAGGGAAGAAAAATTTTCGTTAAGCAATGTGGTAGATGAAGTGGCAAAGGTCGTTGGTGTAAAGCCAAAATTTGTTGAAGATTGTATTGGAGAGGATGTGAAAAAAGCGGCCTCTGAACTGAAGCCGGGAGAAATTTTACTTCTCGAGAACCTGCGTTTTCACGAGGAAGAGACAGCAGGCGATAAGTCATTTGCGAAAAAACTTTCAGAGCTTGGTGATATATATGTAAATGATGCCTTTGGTACAGCACACCGTGCCCATGCTTCTACAACCATTGTGGCCCAGTTTTTTGATAAAAAATGTTTTGGATATCTGTTGGCCAAGGAAATAAAAAGTCTGGATAAAGTCCTTAACAGTAAAGAGAAACCAGTGACTGCTGTTTTAGGTGGCGCAAAAGTCTCTTCAAAAATTACAGTTATTGAAAATATCCTTGATAAAATTGATCACCTTATTATTGGTGGAGGGATGACTTATACCTTCATAAAAGCCCAGGGAGGTAAAATCGGCACATCTCTTGTAGAGGATGATAAGCAGGATTTAGCACTGGAAATCTTGCGTAAAGCTAAAGAAAAGGGAGTTCAGGTGCATTTGCCTGTAGACTCAATTATTGCCGATAGTTTTTCTGAACAGGCCAGCACCCAGACAGAACGTGTAGACGAGATTCCTGATGGCTGGATGGGACTTGATGTGGGACCAGAAACTTTGAGGAATTTCTCTAAAGTAATTTCTGATTCTAAAATTATCCTTTGGAACGGACCTCTTGGCGTTTTTGAGATGGACACCTTTGCCAAAGGAACCATAGAACTTGGTAACGCCATAGCAGAAGCTACTGAAAAGGGTGCTTTTTCTCTTGTAGGTGGTGGAGATTCTGTAGCAGCAGTAAAAAAATTCGGTTTGGAAGACCGCGTGAGCTATGTCTCTACCGGAGGTGGTGCCATGCTGGAAATGTTGGAAGGAAAATCCTTACCGGGAATAGAGGCAATAAGTAAATAATATGTGTAGACCAAGGTCCATACGGAATAACTAAAGATGATGATAAGAAGGGGAATGTTAGTGATTTTCTCTCTTATAGCGCTTAATTCTTATGCGCAGAAAGAGAAGAAAAAACAGGTGGAGAAGACCAATTTCAGAGTACAGATTTTTCAAAAATCCAGTGATACTGAAATTGAACTGGCCGAGCCTGACCCCGAATTTAAAAATAGAATCCCGATCTCTGCTGTAGTTCGGGATTCTTCAACTGTGGCATTAGAAGATCTGCCCCGTGCGCGTACAATAGATTCTATCTGGAAGCTGGAGCTCACCAATTCAGATCTTTTTGAGAAGATGCACAAAAGTGTTCTTGAGCAGGATTATTCTGAAGTTGTATTAAAAGAGCTTCCTACAGATACACTAAAAGCCAGGTTACGGGACCTTAATGCAAGAACACCATTTAATATAGAATACAATCCGAGCCTGGAGAGTGTAATAAAATCTTACCTAAAGCGCAACAAGCATGCTATGGAGCGCTTAATGGCTTTAAGTGATTACTATTTTCCGCTTTTTGAACAGGAACTGGATCGTTATAACATTCCGCTGGAGATAAAATACCTCGCTATCGTAGAATCTGCACTTAACCCCCGGGCGCGCTCCAGAGTAGGTGCAACCGGTTTGTGGCAGTTTATGTTCCCTACGGGAAAAATGCATGGACTTGATGTAAGTTCTTATGTAGATGAGCGTATGGATCCTGTAAAATCTACAGAGGCGGCAGCCAAATACCTGGCCAGTTTGTATAAGACTTTCGGGGATTGGGATCTTGTTCTTGCTTCTTACAATTCGGGACCGGGAAACGTATCAAAAGCTATACGCAGGAGTGGGGGATCTGTAGATTACTGGGACCTGCGAAGATATTTACCACGTGAAACAGCGGGCTACGTCCCGGCATTCCTGGCAACCTTGTATATTTTTGAATATGCCGAGGAACATAATTTTCAGCCAAACCGGCCAGACATAGCCTATTTTGAAACCGATACCATCAGGGTAAAGGAAATGCTGAGATTTGACCATATTTCTAAAATTACAGGAGTTGACCAGAAAATGCTAGAGTTTCTTAATCCCAGTTATAAATTGGATATTATTCCTTTTGTAAAAGATGAAAATTACACCCTAAGGCTTCCAAGACCTGCAACCGGTGTTTTTGTATCGAATGAGGCGGCAATATATGAATACGTGGGAAGTGACCTGGCGAAGAAGAAGGAGACTCTTCCGCAGTATGTAAAGACAGAAGACCGCATTAGATATCGCGTTAGAAGTGGAGATTATCTTGGGAGAATCGCCGAAAAATATGGAGTTGGTGTAAGTGAAATTAAGAAGTGGAACAATTTGAGAAGCAATAATTTAAGAATAGGACAATACCTTACGGTATTTCCAAGGAAACCTGCTGTTGCAGAGAATTCTCAAAAGGCTAATAACAGCAGTGGTAGTAATCCAAAAACTTATACAGTGAGGAACGGAGATTCACTTTGGAGCATATCAAAGAAGTTTCCTGGAGTTACGGTACAGAATTTGAGGAGTTGGAATGATATGAACAGTAACACGCTCAGGCCCGGTATGAAGTTAAAAATTTCGAAAGGCTGATTTTAATCCAAAACCATCAAAATGAAAAAAAGCTTCCTTCTTCTATTCAGTTTAGTTCTACTGGTTTCCTGTAAAAATGAGTCCGGAGAAAATGAACGGATTCTCGCAGACTCTTCCGGAAATATAAATCAGCTTACCGTAGTAATGGAAAATAACCTGTGGGAAGGAGAAGTAGGTGAGGTGGTAAGAAATCATCTTGCAGCACCGGTAGACGGGTTACCTCAGGAAGAACCAATGTTTTCTCTAAGCCAGATACCGCCCCAGGCATTTTCTGGTTTTGTAAGAAAAAATCGCTTGTTTTTACATGTTGAGAAAGGTGCAGAGCGTGCTTTTGGAGTAATACGTGAAGAATACGCAAAACCCCAGACCGGCGTTGTGGTGAAAGGGCAAACCAATGAGGAATTAATTAATATTATAAGTGAAAATTCCGACAGCATTGTGGATATCCTGAAGAAGACCGAATTAAAAGAAAAACAACGCAGGATTAGTAAATCCCTTAAAAATGATGAAATACTTGAGGAAAAGCTAGGTGTCTCTTTAAAACTTCCAACAGCATATCGCTATGCAATGAATGAAGAGGATTTCTTATGGATTAGAAAGGAAATTCCAAAAGGGCTTATGGAAATTCTCGTTTATGAAGTACCACTTGGAACCATAGAGAATGATACCAACGTAATAGGTAGTATTATTAAGATGCGGGACTCTATAGGGGAAAAATATATACCGGGACCCGTAGAAGGAACCTATATGCAAACTGAAGAAGCTTATGCGCCCTATCTCTTTGAATCTAGTATTGACGGACATTTCGCCTATGAAACAAGAGGAACCTGGGACGTAAAAAACGCTTTTATGGCCGGTCCGTTTGTAAACTATGCTATAAGGGACGAAGAAAACAACAGGTATGTAATACTGGAAGGTTTTGTTTTCTCCCCATCTATGGCAAAGAGGGATAACATGTTCGAATTGGATGCTATATTAAGATCTGCAAAAATAGACTAAACGAAAAAAACCCAACCGGCTAGGTTGGGTTTTTTTAGATATGATTTACTATTTATTTTCTGTCCTCGGGAACATGTTTGGCATCCTGTGGTGCATTTGGATCCTCGTCATCTTTAGAAGCATCTTTAAATTCTTTTATACCGCTACCTAAGCCTCTCATCAATTCCGGTATCTTACGTCCTCCAAAAAGAAGAAGTATTACAACTACAATTAAGATAATCTGCGGCGCTCCTATTACTAATGGTAATACTAATGCGTTCATAATTTATAAAGTTTAATACTACAAACTTAGCAAGAATTCATTAATATCAGCGTTAAGAAGGGACAAAATTGTATAAATTTAACTTTGGTTTTGGTGCTTTTTGGGAAGCAAAAGCTTATTTGCACTGCAAAAAGCGCGGGACAGGTCTAATTTTAACTTGAAAATTGCTCCTGTCGAGCCTTCTTTTTTTACTATATCTTTGTACTCTGTTTGATATATGGGAAATAAACCACAAAATAAAAGAAAATTCGCGAAGAAACTTCTTCATAAATATCGGCTCGTTATACTTAATGACGATACTTTTGAGGAGCGGCTTTCTTTTAAGCTTACAAAATTAAATGTTTTTGTGACCGTTACGCTAAGCGCAATTTTATTGGTTGCAGCAACTACGTATATTATTGCTTTTACTCCGCTAAAGGAATATATCCCCGGTTATTCATCGGCCAAAGTTAAGGAGAGGGCCGTGAACCTCGCATACACTACAGATTCCCTGCAAGACGTGATAAAAATGAATAACCAGTATCTAAGTTCTATAAAGAGCGTACTTACCGGAGATCTGGAAGCTTACGCTTTAAACAGGGATTCAATTTTAGAAGATTCTGAATATGATGCCGATATGGAAGAGGTAACTCCTTCGCGGGCAGATTCCCTGCTTAGGGAGCAAGTGGCACAGGAGGATAAGTACAATATACTACCAGGTGCAACAGAAAATATTAATTTCTCCCTTATTACTCCGGTAAAAGGCTCAATTTCTGCGGAATTTGATGCAGATGAAAAGCATTTTGCCGTAGACATTGTCGTGGCCAGGAACTCTCCCATAAAATCTGTTGCAGACGGACGTGTGATTTTTTCGGAATGGACTACAGAAACAGGTTATGTAATTATCGTAAAGCATGGATACGACTTGCTTTCGGTATATAAACATAACGCTTCCCTTACAAAAGAGCAGGGGGATGCAGTAAGAGCGGGAGAAGTAATTGCTACGGCGGGTTCTACAGGAGAATTTACCACAGGGCCGCATTTACACTTCGAATTATGGAATGAAGGAACTCCTGTGGATCCTACAGAATATATAGATTTCAACTAACTATGTCTTTAAAATCTTTCGGGGCAAAAATTTTTGCCAAACAAGTAAGGAATAACATCAAAAAATGGGCTTCTCAACCTGAAGATACCCAAATGAAGGTTTTTCAGCAGATCATCGCGAAGGGGAAATATACAGCCTTCGGTAAGGACCATAATTTCAGCAAAATTAAGACCTATAAGGACTTTGCTGAAAATGTTCCGGTGAGGGATTATGAGGAACTAAAACCTTATGTAGAACGTATGGTAGCTGGGGAAGAAAGTGTACTTTGGCCGGGAAAGCCGCTTTATTATGCTAAAACTTCGGGAACTACAAGTGGCGCAAAATATATTCCGCTCACAAAAGATTCTATGCCTACACACATTAATGCGGCCAGAAACGCAATTCTATGCTATATCGCTGAAACTGGGAATTCTTCTTTTGTAGATGGCAAAATGATCTTTTTGCAGGGCAGTCCCGAAATGCAGGAGAAAAACGGAGTAAAACTTGGCAGGCTTTCAGGAATCGTTGCACATTACGTCCCGGCATATCTTCAAAAGAACAGGCTCCCCAGCTGGGAGACCAATTCTATTGACGATTGGGAGACAAAAGTAGATGCTATTGTAGAAGAGACACGAAAGGAGAATATGACCGTTATTAGCGGAATTCCATCGTGGGTACAAATGTATTTTGAACGCCTGGAAAAGAAATCGGGCAAAAAAGTAGGCGACCTTTTTAAAAACTTCAACTTATTTATTTACGGCGGAGTCAATTTTGAACCTTATCGCTCAAAATTTGAAAACCTTATAGGCAGAAAGGTAGATAGTATTGAGTTATATCCCGCTTCTGAAGGTTTTTTTGCTTTTCAGGATAGACAGAACGAGAAAGGAATGCTATTGCAGCTAAATTCCGGAATGTTCTATGAATTTATAAAAGCTGAAGAATTCTATAGCGAAAACCCGCAGCGGCTTAGCATTGGAGAGGTCGAAATTGGGCAAAATTACGTGATGATCGTGTCCACTACAGCAGGGTTATGGGCTTATAATATAGGCGACACGGTTCAGTTTACCTCAACAAAACCTTACAGGGTGATAGTCTCGGGCAGGATCAAGCACTTTATTTCGGCTTTTGGGGAACATGTAATTGCTAAGGAAGTAGAGGAAGCTATGCAAACAGCAATTTCTGAAACAGATGCCAGGATAAGTGAATTTACGGTTGCACCGCAAATTACCCCGGCAGGGGAAGAGTTGCCTTATCACGAGTGGTTTATAGAGTTTGAAAAGGAGCCGGAAGATTTTAAGAAATTCAGTGATATTCTGGATAAATCCATGCAAAAGCAAAATTCTTATTATTTTGATTTGATTGAAGGGAAAATTCTACAACCTTTGAAAATAACTAAAATCCCTCGTGACGGATTTCAGAAATACATGAAATCAATTGGAAAACTGGGCGGACAAAATAAGCTTCCGCGCCTTTCCAACGATAGAAATATTGCTGATAAACTGTAATTAATTTAGAGAACGAAAAGAATTTTATGTCGAATTTAAAGATTCAGGGTCGTACCCGCGCTCAGGAAAGCTCCAGTGCAATAGAGCGAATGTATATTACAATGCGCCACCTTTTTAACAGGGGGTTTTATAAACCAATGGGCGTTTCAGGAGAAACCCTTAGGGAAGCCCTGTTAACATTACGGCCTGAAATTTATGGATCTGTTGCCGGAGATAAGGCAGAATTAAACGGGTTGTTATATGTTATAGACCGGCTTCCAAAGGGCATTGAAGAATGCAGGTACATTAACCTTACAAGTAATGAAGGTTATGCGAATTCTCATTTTAAAGCTATAATTCCGCCAAAAAGACGCCGAAACTGTTATCGCATAGACGAAGAACAGATGAATATTGAAATTACCCGTGGCCGTTCAGAAATTTATGATATTCTCACCCACCTCACGTTTCTGTTTATAGAATCCCATAAAATTATGCGCCGCGTGGTAATCGATGAGGAGGGAAGTGTAACGCGGGACTGGCAGAAACTTGAAAAAGCTGTTTTACAAACCGAAGATCTTACCCAGGCAGAGCGGGAAGTAGCGTTAACTCATACCGCCAATATTCTTGGAAGAACATTTCATGAAGTCACTACAATTTATCCTAAATTCTCTCTTCCAGAGAATCAGGAGCGTTTCCTTAATATCATTTACTGGCTGGGAAAACTGGCAATTTCAGAAATTGTAGAGAACAACAAGCGGCTTATTACCTTTAGTCAGGTACTGCGCGAGCGCCTGGGACAACATATTCATGGCGAAATTTGGGCAGATAAGATAAAAGAATATTTACTTGCCGAAAATCTTACCCACCGTCCAATCCATATTATAAGTGCCAATATGCACAGCGTGATGAATACCCTGTTTACACCGGTTGCTCTTAAAGCTGAATTAAAGAAAAAGCCACCACTGGGTATTTATGAGGATTTAAGTGATAGCGGTAATGGTCCTTTGCGGAATAAAGTTGCCAAGGCTGCGCTAAGCAAAGGCATGAAGTTTATTGAAGATGAAAGCGGCACCAATATAGATGTTCAGGTTTTTGACACCGCAAAGCTTGAAGAAGGCTTTAAAGTACAAGGTTTTTCAGAAAAACCTGAAGAAGAGAAGCCGGTAATTATTGTGATGGATTATGCATTTGGAGAGCAGGCTTACGAGACTATGGATGAACTTTTAAAGCCGTACTCTTTTGAAGATAACGAAATCCATATGAATGTGAAATCTATTTCCATTATGGGAAAAGCGGGAATCCTGGAAGGTGCAAAAGGGGATATTATGGTTCCCACGGCGCATTTATTTGAGGGAACTGCAGATAATTATCCGTTCAAAAACGAACTTTCCAAAGAAGATCTGGAGGGTAATGGTATTAATATCCTGGACGGTAGTATGATTACCGTTTTGGGAACTTCTCTTCAAAATAAAGATATTTTACGCTTTTTTCACGACTCCACATGGAACGTAAGCGGGCTCGAAATGGAAGGAGCACATTATCAAAAAGCCATACAGGCGGCTGCAAAATTGAGAGGTAATATAGATGGCGATGTAAAAGTACGTTATGCTTACTACGCATCAGATAATCCTTTGGAAACCGGGAGCACACTGGCTTCAGGAGGTCTGGGAACTACCGGTGTAAAGCCGACTTATCTTATTACTGAAAAAATCCTGGAGCAAATATTCAATTCTTAAAACCCATTTATGCAGGTAGAACAAACGCCCTTAAAAGACTGTTTTTTAATTAAGCCTTCTGTTTTTAAGGACAAGCGGGGAATATTCCTGGAAAGTTATCATCGCAAGAGATTTGCAGAAATCACCGGGATAGAAGATGAGTTTGTTCAGGATAACCAATCGGTATCGAAATTTGGGGTTTTAAGGGGCATACACTTTCAAACCGGCCAGTTTGCACAGGCAAAATTAGTGCGCGTTATTCATGGGAAAGTCCTGGATGTTGTGGTAGATCTGCGGCCCGGTTCAGAAACATTTCAGAAGACGTACAAGGTTGTGCTGGATGATCAAAACCTGCACCAGTTATATATTCCCAAAGGCTTTGGTCATGGCTTTCTAACCCTGTCCGAGACTTCAGTTTTTGCTTACAAGTGCGATAAATATTATACTCCGGGTGCAGAATCGGGAATTATTTATAATGATCCAGATCTTAATATCCAGTGGGATTTCCCCGAGGAAAAAATGATCATTTCAGATAAAGATATGCAGCAGCCAACTTTTAAAATACTGTTTAAATGAAGTCAATTTTAGTTACAGGCGCTTCGGGACAACTGGCCCAATGTTTCCAGAAGTTGGCCCGGGAATACGGTCACTTTGAATTCGTATTTATGGATTCTTCAGAATTGGATGTGACCAATAAATGTAATATAACCCAATTATTTGGTGCAAAAGATTTTGATTACTGTATAAACTGTGCAGCATATACCAATGTTGAAAAAGCAGAATCTGAAAAGGAAAGAGCTTTTAAAGTTAATGCAGAAGCGGCTAAAATACTTGCCGAAATTTGCCATTTTTCGAATACCACCCTTTTCCATTTTTCTACAGATTATGTTTTTAACGGCCAATCTAATTTCCCTTATTCTGAAGATGATAAAACCGATCCTCTCAATGTTTATGGGGCTTCCAAGCTCAAGGGCGAGGAAAATATCCGGAAATCCACCGATAAATACTTTATTTTCAGAACTTCCTGGCTCTATTCAGAATTTGGACATAACTTCTTCAACACGATTCTAAGAAAAGCTGAAGAAAAAGCAACTTTAAACATCACAACTGCTCAAAAAGGAACTCCCACCAACGCAAATGACCTTGCAAAACTTGTAATGGACATTATTTCTACTGAAAATGCCAATTATGGGGTCTATCATTTTAGCAACGATGGGGAAGCGACCTGGTATGACTTTGCTAAAGCCATTCTGGAAATTTCCGGAAATGCTGAAGCTGTAGTACTTAATAAAGATGATTCTTATAAAACTGTGGCCAAGCGACCGCAATACAGTGTATTAAGTAAAAAGGAGCTGCAGCAAAATTTCAAAATCGACTTGATCCATTGGCGTAATAGTCTGGAAAACCTTCATAAGTCTACAGTTCTAAACAAAAGTTCGTAATGTCTGCTTCGGGTTTGGGAATTTCAGAAGGCACGAATACTGGAAAATACGGTTTGGTTTCTGTAATAATGCCTGCCTATAATTGTGCCGAATTTATTACTGAAGCCATGCTTTCTGTTCAAAAACAGACCTATTCACACTGGGAACTTCTGGTAATAGACGACGCTTCCAAAGATTTTACGCTTTCGAAAGTCCGGAATTTTGCAAAAGAGGAACCCCGCATTAAAATTTTCAGAAACAAGAAGAACAAAGGCACGGGTTTTAGTCGGAATAAGGGAATTAAGGCTGCTCAGGGCGATTTTATTGCTTTTCTGGATGCAGACGACCTCTGGAAGCCTGATAAGCTGAAAACACAGCTTGATTTCATGAAGCGTAATGACCTCTCGGTTTCCTATACCAGCTACGAACGTATTACCGAAAATGGCCAAAAACGCAATGAGATTGTAGAAGCGCTTCCCTACTTAACGTATCCAAAACTGCTGAAGGCAAATTATATCGGGAGCCTTACCGGTATTTACGATGTGACGCAACTTGGAAAAATTTACGCTCCCGAGGTGAGAAAAAGACAGGACTGGGCTTTATGGCTGGCAGCAGTAAAAAAAGGAGGAACAGCAAAAGGTATAAAGGAGCCGCTGGCACTATACCGTATGAGGAGGAATTCGGTTTCAGGAAATAAACTGGAAATGCTTGTCCACAATTTTCAAATTTATCACCATGTGCTCGGCTTTAGTTTTTTTAAAAGCCTCAAATGTATGGGAGTATTTTTGAAAGAGCAGTTACTGGTAAAGCAGCGGCAATTAAAAAGGATTAAATAAGGGACGTGAATTGCTTCAGTTTTCCACTTTTGCTTCTTTGGAGAGTATGTTTTCTTTCAAAATTAACTTTTAAATCCTTTCCAACATATTTTTGAATGGCAGCTGTAATTTTCTGAACCTGGTTTTTATCAAAATCAGTTTCACTTACATATTCAATCTTAAAAGAATCCATTGCCGTCTGGGTAATGACAAATTCCTTAATATCTCCGGCATCGGTAATTATCGTTTTTGTAACATAGTAAAATGTGAGGCCCGGCACAATTTTACCATTGGCCAAATGTGCTATATCATTGGTGCGGCCAATCAGTTTTTGCAGTTTTGGATGTTTAAAACTGCTTTCTTCAGATAAAATTCCGGTGTCGCCAATGTCATAGCGAATCATGGGATGTGCTTTGTTGTAAAGCGAAGTGATCACCACCCGTCCTTCTTTCCCAAAAGGCAAAATATTGTTGTGTTCATCGAGGATCTCCACATAAAGATCTTCAGAATTAACGATCCACTCTTTTTCCCGATTCTCAAAAGCTATCAGTCCAACTTCACTGGCGCCATATTCGTTTAAAACCGGAACACCCAGCGTTTCCTCCATCAAAATTTTATCATTTTCAAAAAGACGTTCAGAAGTAACAATGCAAACTTTAAGACTGGGGCAGATTTCCTTCAGAATGATACTTTTGTTTTTGAGAAATTTTGAAAATAATAGAATTGCACTGGTGTACCCGTTTATATATTCAAATTTGGTGTTTTTGAAGCGCTGCAGAAAATTCTGCATTTTCTCATCACTTAAATTGAAGATATTAAACCTTCGGCGCAGGCTAATCCTGTCCTTTACACGCTCCTGAACATTTCCGTAGAAATCGAGCGGAATACCATAAAATCGCGCCTGTAAAGACTTGTTGAGGTCTATCCCGTGCCAGCGATAACGGTTGTTAAATCCCGCCCAGCTTAGTGCATGGGCAAAACGATCTTTGGCAAAAATAAAAGGTTGGCCGCTGCTTCCGGAAGTTTTTCCAACATAGGTTGTTTTCCGGCTACTGAAACCTTTACTTATCCTATTTTGCAGAGGTTGCTGAAGGTCTGCCTTTTTCATAACAGGTACATCTGCCCAGTTTTTACAATTCTGTGTAGGGCAAAACTGCCTGTAAAATTCATTATTTTCAATGTGGAACTTTAAAATAGATTCACGTTGCCCCTCAAGATATTCCCGGTATTTATGCTCCGGAATTTCCTGGATTTGATGCAACAGTTCTTCGGCCCTGTTAATCGGGAAATTGTTGAGCTGTAAAGAAAGCCTGAACCACTTCAAATGCTTTAATTTCGTTTTTTGTATAAAATAATTGGTGCTTCAATTTACAAACAATTATTTTTGGCACAACAACTAAAACAGTTCCAGATGAAAATATTAATCCTTGGCGCCGGTGGCCGTGAACATACCTTTGCACATATGATCTCTCATAGCGGGAAATGTAGTGAACTTTTTGTGGCTCCGGGCAATGCGGGAACTTCAAAAATTGCTGAAAACGTAGACCTTAAAGTCACAGATTTTGAAGCAATTAAAGATTTTGTGCTGGACAAAAAAATTGAAATGCTCATTGTAGGGCCTGAAGATCCGTTGGTAGAAGGAATTGCCGATTTCTTTGCTCAAAATGAGCAGCTAAAGAATATTAAATTAATTGGTCCGTCCAAAAGAGGGGCTTTGCTGGAAGGAAGTAAGGAGCGCGCAAAAGAATTTATGCTGATGCATAAAATTCCAACCGCAGCCTACGAGAGTTTTACTGAAGAAAGTCTGGAAGCAGGAAAATTGTTCATGGAAACGCTGGATGCTCCTTACGTACTTAAGGCCGATGGCCTTGCGGCGGGAAAAGGAGTGCTAATTCTTGACGACCTGGAGGAAGCGAAAAAGGAACTTGAGCACATGTTGGCCGGCAAAAAGTTTGGTGCCGCCAGTACCAAAGTCGTCATCGAAGAATTTTTGGATGGAATAGAACTGAGTGTTTTTGTGTTAACCGACGGTAAGAATTACAAAATCCTGCCAACAGCCAAAGATTACAAGCGAATAGGCGAGGGCGATACCGGACTTAACACCGGCGGAATGGGGGCAATTTCCCCGGTTCCTTTTGCAGATAAGCAATTTATGCAAAAAATCGAGGAGCGCATTGTAAAACCTACGGTTAATGGTTTAAATGAAGAGGATATAAGTTATAAGGGCTTTATTTTTATAGGACTTATAAAAGTTAATAACGATCCTTACGTTATCGAATATAATGTGAGAATGGGCGACCCGGAAACTGAAGTTGTTTTACCCCGAATAAAATCTGATTTGGTTGAGGTTCTGGAAAAAACTTTCGACTCAAAATTAGATGAGGTTAATCTGGAAATAGACGATCGTGCCGCGACTACGGTAATGATGGTTTCCGGGGGGTATCCCGAAGCTTATGAGAAAGGCAAGGAAATTTCAGGTCTGGATGAGGTGGAAGGTTCAATTCTTTTCCATGCAGGAACAAAAACTGAAGATGGAAAAGTGGTGACGAGTGGTGGTCGCGTTATTGCGATTACATCACTTGATAATGATTACAAAAAAGCACTAAAAAAATCTTACCAAAATGCAGAAAAACTACATTTCGATAAGATGTATTTTAGAAAGGATTTAGGCTTTGACCTATCCTAAGAAGGAATGTGCTTTAGGATCCCTGTTTTCTTCGTTATTGTCGTTATAAGTTTTTAGCTGCTTCATCCAGTAAAGGAAAGCCAGAAAACCAACAATTACAAAAAAGAAATTCAGGATATTGGCCAAAAACCAGGATTCAAGTTCAAGTTCGCGCAGCCAATCCAGCGGAGCGAACAGGACGTTTATAAAAAGATCCTCAATTCCTTCAAATAAATCTTTCATCGTATAACTTTGTTACATTAATTGTTACAAAAATATAAAAAACGGAAATGCTAACAAGCTTTTTTGGCAAATCAACTCCTGTAAATATTATTGCAGTGGTGATTTTTATGGCTGCTTTCTTTGTTTTCGCCAACTTCAATCCCTTGATTGCCGATTTTGCGCTGCTCCCTTTTTTAGAAAAGTTTGCAGTTTTAGTCGTTTTTCTTTTAAGTGTGCTGGTGCTTAATTTTATAGCAAAGAAGAATGAACTTACTAAAATAAGTGCCTATAAAATCCTGCTTTTTGCGGTGTTTGCGACTTCTTTTTCAGCGCTGCTTCAGAATGATCAGGCGATAATTGCCAATTTCTTCATCCTGCTTTCCTTTAGAAGGATTATAAGTTTAAAATCCCGAAAAGTTGTACAAAAGAAGATTTTTGATGCTACTTTCTGGATTTGCATCGCCTCTTTATACTATTTCTGGTCTATTTTGTTCCTTTTGGTGGTCTTTGCAGGTATCCTTTCCTATGCATCCTATATAAAAAACTTTCTAATACCAATAATTGCCTTTTTAGCGGTCGCGCTAATTACAGAAGCGGGCTATCTGCTTATTTACGACAGTTTATACAGCTTTTCAGACTGGTTTCAGCCGATGAATTTCCATTTTGAAAACTACCAGGATCTGGCGCTGTTAGTTCCGTTAAGTATTATTCTTGCTTTGTTGCTGTGGACGATGTTTTTTTACCTTTCAGTTATTCAGAAGGCGAGCATTACCCGGCGGCCGGTACTAAATCTGGTAATGTTAAGCCTTGCAACTGCAATTTGCGTGGCTGTTCTTTCCCACAACAAAAACGGCAGTGAATTCATCTTTTTCTTTGTGCCGTTAAGCATTATCGCTTCCAATTACTTCGGAAGTAAAAAAGATAAAATTTTCAAAGAAATACTGCTGTTTCTGCTAATCCTTATGCCGCTGTGCATTCCGTTTATTTTTTAGGTTGAAGAAATTTTTCCGTGGAAATAAGCATTTCAGAAAACCTGTTTTCAGCTTTGTTACGCTCAAAAACTATTGTAAATTATAATACATTTGCAATACGCTGAAGTTAAACCACAGGAAAAAGAAATACCATGTTTTCAGATAAAGCCAATCATATTTTTCAGGAAGTAATCGAGAATTACCACGAAAAGGATACTGTAGATCAATCTTTTAAGAATCCATACGATCAAAAAGAAGATTTAATAGGGCACCTCCTTTACAGGAAGTGCTGGATAGACACGGTGCAGTGGCATTATGAGGACATTATTAGGGATAAGAACATAGATCCTGTAGCTGCTTTAGAGCTAAAGAGGAAAATAGATGCTTCTAACCAGGATCGTACCGATACAGTCGAATATATCGACAGTTATTTCCTGGAGAATTTTAAAGAAGTGAGCCCTAAGGAAGATGCAACGATCAATTCTGAAAGCCCTGCCTGGGCAATAGATCGTTTGTCCATTTTGGCTCTTAAAATCTACCACATGGGCGAAGAAGCGAACCGAAAAGATGCTTCCCAGGGGCATTTGATGGCTTGTAAGGCAAAGCTCGATATTTTGCTGGAACAGCGTGTGGACCTTTCTACGGCAATTAATCAATTGCTGGAAGATATCGCTAACGGGGACAAATATATGAAGGTTTACAAGCAAATGAAGATGTACAACGACGAAGAACTTAACCCTGTTCTTCGCGGCAAAAAGTAATTGATGATGAAGAAAGAACCTTCCAGGAATTCCTCCGGCGGCGCCCGTGCTGTAAAAAAGAAGGTTCATATTCTGGTAATTCGGTTATCTGCCATGGGCGATGTGGCGATGACGGTGCCGGTGATCCGCACGTTGATTAATACTTATCCGCAGTTAAAAATAACCGTTTTGACCCGCGGATTTTTTGCTCCAATGTTTAAGGATATTCCCAATGTTTCTGTTTATGAAGCAGATGTAAATGGCGTGCACAGCGGCGTGATTGGACTGGGCCGCCTGGCGAAAGAGCTGCGGGATGAAGAGATCGATATGGTCGCCGATCTTCACGATGTGCTGCGGAGTAATGTGCTCAATTCAGTTTTTTATCTCTTCGGAATTCCGGTGAAGCAAATAGATAAAGGCCGAAGTGATAAAAAAGCCCTTACCCGTGCTGAAGATAAAGTTTTTAAACAGCTAAAATCCGCGCATCAACGTTATGCCGATGTTTTTGAAGAATTGGGTTATCCAATTTCACTGAAGGACCACCAGTTTAAAACAAAATTTGCCCTTTCTGAAGAAGTAAAAGCGATTACCGGCGATCACAGTAAAAAATGGCTGGGAATTGCCCCTTTTGCACAACATGCTTCCAAATCCTATCCTTCAGATTTAATGGAAAAAGTGCTGAGTGAACTTCAGCAGGTCGAAAATGTGAAGATTTTCCTGTTTGGTGGTGGCGCTGCAGAACTTCCGAAGCTTAAAGAGTGGGAAGAGCAATTTTCAGAAGTAAAATGTATAGCGGGAAATTTTTCTTTTGAAGAGGAACTGGCTTTAATTGCCAACTTAGACGCTATGCTTTCTATGGATAGCGGCAATGGGCATTTAGCGGCAATGGATAATGTGCCGGTAATTACAATTTGGGGGTTAACCCATCCTTATGCGGGCTTTGTACCTTTTAATCAGCCGCCTGATCATTCAATCTTACCCGATTTGGAAAAATTTCCTTTAATTCCCACTTCTATTTACGGAAAAAAGGTGCCCGAAGGCTATGAAAACGCAATGCGAAGCATTCCGCCGCAAGCTATTGTGGAAAAAGTGCTTATTATTCTGAAGTAATTCTGAAGTTTTTATGCACATTCAAACTGTAGGTCGAAAATTGGCAATTTTCGACCTACAGTGAACTTCAGCTTTAGACATCGTCATAATCCACCTTTAAAGTAGGCGTGGTAGGCTGCGCCTGGCAGGTTAAAATTAGTCCTTCTTCCAATTCCTCATCAGTCAGGATCTGATTTTTTCTCATTTCTGCTTTTCCTTCAGTAATCCTGGCAATACAGCTGCTGCAAATACCGCCCTGGCAGGAGTAGGGGACATCAAGATCGTTTTCCAGCGCTGCATCCAGCACGGTTCCCTTCATATCCATGGTAAGGGTTGTTTCTTCGTCGTCTACAAGGATCGTTAGTTCGGTCTGGCCTTCAACATCTGCTTTTACTTCTCCGGTATCTTTACTGGAGAACAATTCAAACAGAATTTTTTCTTTAGAAACGCTGTTTTCAAGCAGAATTTCGCTTACCTGGTTGATCATTTCTTCTGGTCCGCACAAGAAGAAGGTTTTAATTGGCTGATCTTTAAACCTGTTCTTCACGATAAAATTGACGGTGCTTTTTTCTATACGGCCAAAATGGGCATTTTCTTCACGTGTCCGGCTGTAGACAAATTCAATAAAAAGCCGGTCGGGATATTTAGCCTGGAGTTCCAGAAGTTCCTTGAAAAATATAGTTTCGCCGGGAGATTTATTTCCGTAGGTAAGGATAAACCTGCTCTTTGGTTCTTCAAATAGAACGGTTTTGATCATAGAAAGTACGGGAGTAATACCACTGCCGGCGGCAAAGGCAGCATAAGTATTAACATCATCACCGGGAGTCAACACAAATTTTCCTTCGGGAGGATGTACTTCCAAAACATCTCCTGCCTGAAGTTTATTGTTGGCAATAACCGAAAATTTTCCTCCTTCAACTTCCTTTACAGTGACTTTAAAATCTTCGCTACCGGGAGCTGAACAAATAGAATATGCTCTTCTCACTTCCTCTTGCCCCACAGCAGTTTTAATGGTAATATATTGGCCAGATTTAAAGTAAAATTCTCCTTTTAAATCCTGCGGAATTTCAAAAGATATACTTACCGCCTGAGGGGTTTCCCGAATAATTTCTTTTATTTTTAACGGATAAAATTGACTCATCAAAAAAAATTTATTTGCAAAAATACAAAGTATACCTGTTTTTAAAGTGTAACAAACAGCTAAAATTCTGTACTAGTAATATAAAGACCTTTAAAATATGTTTAAACTGTTTTTCTCGCTGGAATGGAAGGCGTTTTTTAGATCTGCCAGTTTTGGAAAAAGTATAGGGCTAAAAATTTTCCTTATTTTTATGGCACTCTATTTTGCCGGTATGTTCCTGGTAGTAGGAATTGGCCTTTATCCAATGCTCCAGAAGTTTTATCCAGATCAGGATACTTTAGAAGTGGTAAACAGTTATGTACTGCTGTGGTTGGTATGCGAATTGCTTTTTAGGTTTTTGTTACAGACTTTGCCGGTGATGGATATAAAACCGTTGCTTAACCAGCCCATACCAAAACGGAAAGTAGTGAATTTTGTTCTTGCAAAATCTCTGTATTCATTTTATAATATTCTTCCGCTGTTTATTATTATCCCGTTTGGGATCTTTTGTATAGTTAAAAGCGATTATGCTACGGTTCAAATCCTTGCGTGGATGCTTGCTGTGTTTTCGTTAAGCCTGTGCGTAAATTTTACCAATTTCATTATTAAGAAGCGTTTTACAGATAACCTGAAGGCGCTTGTTCCTTTTATAGTTGTTTTGGCGGTTCTTGCTGCACTGGATTACTTCGGAATTTTTCAGATTACAGCCCTATTTGGAGAAGCTATAGATTTTATGGTGGCCCAGCCTTACCTGGCTATTGTTCCTGCGATTCTTCTTGTTTTACTCTATAAATGGAACCAGTTAAATCTGGAGAAGAAATTTTACCTGGATGCAAACCTGAAGGCCAAGTCCAAAGCTGCAGATACCAGCGATTTTGTATGGACCAGGAAATTTGGAAGCATAGCCCCTTTTCTTCAGCAGGATTTAAAATTGATCTGGCGAAATAAGAGGCCAAAAACAACCATCTACCTCTCACTTTTCTTTGTGTTTTACGGGCTTATTTTCTATACAAATGATTCTTATCAGGAAATGTCGGCATTCCTTGTTCTTATTGGAATCTTAATTACCGGAATGTTTATGATGAATTTTGGGCAGTTTATTCCGGGATGGGATTCTTCGTACTATCCAATGATCATGGCACAAAATATCCCATTACGGCAATATTTAGCATCAAAGGCAGGGTTAATTACGTTTAGCGTGGTGGTAATGGCGATTTTATCTACTCCATATATTTATTTTGGCTGGAATATTTTATTGCTGAATATGGTATGTGCGGTTTACAATATTGGTGTTAACGTGCCGGTTTTACTTTATGCCGGTTCCTTTAACAAAAAGCGAATCGACCTGGACAAAAGTCCGTTTATGAATTACCAGGGCACGGGCGCCGCCCAATGGCTGGTAGCCCTTCCTCTAATGGTATTACCATCTCTTATCTTCTGGATTACCAATAAATTTTTAAATTTTAATGCGGCTATAGGCTTATTGGCTTTACTTGGAATTATTGGTTTATTTCTAAGGCCAAAGCTGCTGAATTTTCTTGCAGGGGTTTACAAGAAGAGAAAATACGTAATGATACAGGGTTTCAAACAAAGCGGCGAATAAAAAATTTTGATTATGATAACAGCAACAAATCTTTCCAAGGTTTACGGCGGAACAAAGGTTCTGGACATTGAACATCTTGATATCCCCTCAGGACAAAACTTTGGACTTGTAGGAAATAACGGAGCCGGGAAAACCACCTTTTTCAGCCTTCTTCTTGATTTGATCCAGCCCAGTTCGGGAAATATTTTTAATAATGATATTACGGTAAGCCAGAGCGAAGAGTGGAAACCTTTTACTTCTTCTTTTATAGATGAAAGTTTCCTTATAGGATATCTTACTCCAGAAGAGTATTTCTATTTTGTGGGAGAGCTGCGGAATCAAAATCGGGCAGACATCGATACTTTTGTGGCGCAGTTTGAAGATTTTTTCAATGGTGAAATTATTGGAAGAAAAAAATACCTGCGGGATCTTTCCAAGGGGAATCAGAAGAAAGTAGGGATAATTGCCGCGCTTATAGGTAATCCTGAAGTGGTCATCCTGGATGAACCTTTTGCAAACCTAGATCCCACGACGCAATTCCGTTTAAAGAAAATCCTGAAGGATTTATCTGAAGTTTCAGGAACAACTGTCTTGATTTCCAGCCACGATCTTATTCATGTCACCGAAGTGTGCGAGCGGATTGTGGTTTTGGATAAAGGAACAATTGTGAAGGATATTAAAACTTCAGAAGCTACAAGAAAAGAACTGGAAGCTTATTTTGCAGGAGAGCAGGTTGAAGTAGAGGAGGAGCCAAAGGAGGAAATCTAAGTTACTGAACTTTGTTTTTGTAAAAAGAAGCGTATTTTTGCACACTAAAGTACCTGTTTTTGAGTTATTCATGGTACTAAGAAATCGCTGATTTGAACAGATTTATCCGAATTCCTTTTCTTATTATAATCGTGAGCATCATTTTTAGCTGTTCCCGAAAAAAGGATACTTTCCTTAGCCGCAACTGGCACGCGGTAACTACAGAATATAATACGCTTTACAATGGAGATCTTGCGTTGGACCAGGGCCGCCAGGAATTAAACCAGAATTACGCCGATAATTACTGGGATATTCTTCCTGTTGAAAGAATGCAAATCGATCAAAATATTATCCTGCCAGACAGTATTAGAAATCAGAATTTTGGAAGGGCAGAGGAGAAGGCGGTAAAGGCTATACAGCGTCACTCGATGTTAATTGAAGGTAAGGAGCATAATCCGCAAGTAGATGAAGCTTACCTGTTGTTGGGCAAAGCGCGTTATTTCGATCAGCGTTTTGTTCCTGCGCTGGAAGCCTTCAATTATATTCTTCATAAATATCCTGCAAGCGATAATATCAATTACGCGCAAATATGGAGGGAAAAGACCAACATGCGGTTAGACAATAATCGGTTAGCCATAAAGAATTTAAAGCGAATAATTGAGAATTATAACCTTGAAGAGCAGGACCTGGCAGATGCGAATGCCACGCTTGCGCAAGCCTATATAAAATTGGAGCATCAGGACAGTGCAATTGCTCCTTTGCAGACTGCTGCAGAATACACTAAGAAAAATGAAGAAAAAGGGAGGTATTATTTTATTTTAGGACAGCTTCATAACTTTCTGGATCAAACGGGTAGGGCAAATGCTGCTTTTGACGAAGTAATTGCACTTAACAGGAAGTCCCCAAGGATTTACATGATCAATTCCTATGTACAGAAGGCACGGAACTTCGACTATGATTCAGAAAATAGTGCGGCGTTACGGGAATTGCTTACAGAGCTTGAGGAAGATCGGGAAAACCGGCCTTTCCTGGATAAAATCTACTTCCAGATTGGGGAATATTACAGTCGTCTGGACTCTACAGATCTTGCGGTAGAATATTATAATAAATCCCTAAGCTCCCCCCGTAGTGATATTTACCTAAAATCCATCAACTACGAAATTTTGGCAAATATCAACTTTGACAACGGGGAATACCGCGAGGCCAGCCTTTACTTTGACAGTACTTTGGCGACAATGTCTCCACAGCTCAGGGAATTCAGGAGCATAAAGAAGAAAAGGGATAACCTGGAGGACATTATTCAGTATGAAGAAATTGCGGAAGAAAATGATAGTATTCTTAGAATTGCCAATCTTTCTGAAGAAGATCAAATCGCCTATTTTACCACTTACACCAATGATCTCAAAGCCGCGTATACAGAAGAAGTACTTGCCGGAAGAAATGACCTGGCATTATCCCGAAATAATTTTGGTCCTTCAGTTCCAATGGCAGTAAATACTGCAGGTCCCGTTAGTAATTTCTATTTTTATAATGAATCCAGAGTGGCCAATGGTGCACGTGAGTTTTTAAGAAACTGGGGAAGAAGGGAACTTTCAGATAACTGGCGCTGGGGCGATAATACTATTTCTACCGGTGCAGAGCAGGTACAAAATCAATTTCTGGAAATAGACATAGCAACAGATCCGCGGTTTGATGCGATGTCTTATGTGAGTCAGATTCCCAGTGACCCATATACGCTGGATAGTTTAACAAGGGATAGGGATTTTGCCTATTATCAACTGGGGATTATCTACAATGAGAAATATGGGGAATACGATCTGGCTTCCGCAAGGCTGGAGGCACTTTTGGAGAACACACCTGAAGAGCGGCTCATACTTCCGGCAAAATATAATCTATACAAAGCTTACCAGGCATCTAACAGGTCTCAGGAAATGGAAATTATAAAGCAGGATATCCTTCAGAATTATCCTGAATCCCGTTACGCTGCTTATCTTCAAAATCTGGAGAGCAGTGTCGAAAATGGCAATTCTCCCGATGCTGTTTATGATGAGGTTTATAAAATGTTTGAAGCTGAAGAATATGCTGAAGTGATTGACAAAACTACTGCTTTAGCAACTCAGTTCACAGGTGATGAAATCGTACCAAAACTGGAACTGCTAAAAGCTATGGCAATTGGAAGGCTGCATGGTTTGGCAGACTACAAAAAAGCGCTTAATCAACTTGCATTAACTTATCCACAGACCGAAGAAGGGAAAAAAGCGCAGGATATCTATAACAGGGCCATTCCGCAGTTGGAAAGTCTTACTTTTGCTGATGAAAATAAGCAAAGCAGGTTTAAGCTTTTATATGCTTTTGGTGCGAATGAAGAAGAGGAAATGGCTAAACTGAAAGAAAAAATAGACCAGGCACTGACAGATTTGGACTACGATCTTTCAACTTCAACAGATATTTATAACCCTGATATCAGCTTTGTTGCAGTTCATGGGCTTAGAAGCAGAGAAGTTTCTCTTGGTTTTGCAGAATTGCTTCAGATAAATAAAGATTACCAGGTGCTTCGGGAACCAATCACAATCTCGCAGGAAAATTACAGGATAATCCAGATTCAGAAAAACCTTCAGTCTTACCTCAATAAATTTGATTAAAAGCTTTTGATAAAGCGGTGATAATAATGAAAGACGATCAGCGAAAATACCTGCACCTCATAAATATTGCGTTTCAAATGGGAATTATCATTGCTGCAGGGGTTTTTCTTGGCATCTGGCTGGATGGAAAATTTCCGAATAAATATTCAGGTTTTACGATAGGGGTTTCCCTGCTGGGGGTTTTTGTTGCTTTATATCAGGTCTACCGCGGGATTAGTGATATGAATAAGGACGAGGAATAATGAAGCAAAAATTACTTAAATTTTTAAAGATTTTAATTCCTTTTGCTTTTATCCTGGGGTTTATTCAGTATCTAGTTATTACTTATCTGGTTAAGGTACAGTTGTACTATAGCATTTTATCTATATACGCTTTTCATATTATTGTTACGTTTCTAATCTATTTTGTTTTGGTTTTTATACATCAGAATTTTGAAGAAAAAACAGGTTTTGCCTTTATGGGGCTAAGCCTTTTTAAAATGCTTGCAGCCATTGTTTTTTTACTGCCCATGATGTTGGCTGGCGTTGAGAGGCCATTTGGCAGTTTAGTTTCATTTTTTGTTCCTTATTTCTTCTTTTTGATTTACGAAACGGTCTCTGTTGTGAAACTAATCAACGCTAAATAATTACCTGACAATCAATAATATCAGTTAAAAGTTGATTTAGGTTAAAAAATTAAAGAGCGGACTTTCAGATAAAAATTAAAAGTATACCTTTGCACGGAAATTTAGAGAGCCCATAATTTTTTAAGTAGAACAGGTAACATGACAGCATATAAGTCTTTTATGATAAAAGTGTACTTAACACTAGCTTTTGCCGTACTTCCGTTATTTTCTTTTGCACAGGAGCACGAAACTGTTGAAGAAGCAGAGGAGACTTTTAATCCCACAGATATGATTATGCATCATATTGGGGATTCCCACGGGTGGCATTTTTTTGGAGAGGGTGAGGATGCTTTTACCATTCCGCTTCCTATTATTCTATATACAGATAATGGGCTTGTAACTTTTATGTCGAGTGAATTTCATCATGACATCGAGGGTCAGTACGTTGTTGAGGAAGATGGGATGCGTTTTGTGAACTACCATGAGAAGATTTACCGGCTTGAAGACGGTGAGCAAACCCTTGCGTTAGATGAGGAACACCACCCTGTAAACGCCAGTAAACCCCTGGATCTTTCTATAACCAAGAATGTGGCGGCAATGTTTATTACGGTGATTTTAATGCTAATCTTCTTCCGGAGCCTGGCCGGCCACCATAAAAAAAACAAACACGCTCCAAAAGGATTTAACAATGCACTTGAGGCACTTGTCCTTTTTGTAAGGGATGAGATTGCAAGACCTCAAATTGGGGAAAAGAAATATATGAAGTTTATGCCTTTTTTATTAACGGTATTTTTCTTTATCTGGATCACGAACCTTTTAGGTTTATTGCCCGGAGCGGCCAACGTAACCGGAAATATTGCAGTAACGGTTTCTTTGGGATTGTTTACTTTGGCTCTAATTATTATGAATGGAAGTAAAGATTACTGGAAGCACGTATTTTGGATGCCGGGTATCCCTACCTTTGTAAAGCCAATTTTAGCTGTAGTAGAGGTGATGGGAGTTATTATTAAGCCACTCGCTCTTATGATTCGTTTGTTTGCCAATATTACTGCAGGACATATCATCATCCTGAGTTTAATCGGGTTAATATTTTTATTAGAAAATGCGGGGGTTGCGGGAATATCTGTTCCTTTTGCTTTATTTATAACAGTACTGGAATTGCTGGTAGCATTCCTTCAAGCGTTTATTTTTACGATTCTGTCGGCCTTATTTATCGGGATGGCGGTTGAGGAACATGAACATCATTAATTTTTAATTTTTAAATTTTTCAACTATGGAATTATTGTATGTAGGTCTTGCAGCTTTAGGTGCTGGTTTGGCAGTTGTGGGAGCAGCTATTGGAGTTGGTAGAATTGGTGGCTCAGCCATGGATGCTATCGCTCGTCAGCCAGAAGCTTCTGGTAAAATCCAGACGGCTATGATTATTGCTGCTGCACTTGTAGAAGGTGTTGCTCTTTTTGGAGTGGTTGCCGCTTTACTAGGTGTGCTAAGATAATTGAAGTACTAAGGTCCCTTCGCAACGGTTGGTTGCGAAGTGGCTTTTTTTAAATGATGTTTTAACTATTTTCTAAATAAACTATGGATTTAATTACTCCTGAATTTGGCTTGTTTTTCTGGCAAACCATTGTTTTTTTGATATTGATATTTTTAATGGCCAGGTTTGCCTGGAAACCCGTTTTAAATGGCCTTAGGCAAAGAGAAGAAACTATTAACGACTCGCTGGCCTCTGCAGAGAATGCAAGAAAGGAAATGCAAAACCTTAAGGCCGATAATGAAAAACTGATGCAGGAAGCCCGGGCAGAAAGAGATGCAGTTCTAAGGGAAGCGCGGGAGCTAAAAGAAAAAATAGTCGCAGATGCTACTGAAGAAGCTCAGGAAAAAGCTGACAGTATTGTGGCTCAGGCTAAAACAAGTATAGAAATGGAAAAACGTGCAGCAATGGCTGATATCAAAAATCAGGTTGCAAGTCTTTCTATACAAATTGCCGAAAAAGTAGTTCGTAAAGAACTTTCAAGTAAAGAAAAACAGCACCAGATGATTGACGATATGCTGGGTGATGTTACTTTAAACTAGTTTGCTATGAAGGGAACAAGGGCAGCACAACGTTATGCGAAGGCAATCATTTCTTTGGCAGGTGATAACAATGCCACCAAAGAGGTTAAGGAGGATATGGACTCCATAGTGAAAACCATTGCCGGAAGTGACGATTTAAAAAATTTGCTAAGCAGTCCGGTGGTTAAAGATCGTATCAAAAAAAGTGCTCTAAAAGAAATATTTAAAAATTCCAACGGAGTTACACTGGGTGCTTTTGATATCTTGATTGAGAATGGAAGGATCAATAGCCTTGATGCTGTGGCAAAGCAATATCTTAAATTATACCATGGCACAAGTGGTATGCAGGAGGCAATTGTTACTAGTGCAGTACCTCTAAATGCAGAACTTGAGGAGAAAATTCAGAATAAAATAAAGGACTTAACAGGTAACGGTGCGATCATTAAAAATGTTATAGATGAGAGCGTGATTGGTGGTTTTATTTTAAGAGTTGGCGATTTGCAATACGATGCAAGTATCGCCAGAAACCTTAATAACCTGAAAAGAGAATTTAAGGACAATACATACGTTTCAAAAATTTAGAAATTTGCGCAATTAGGCGTGTTATTATATAACAAATAATTATGGCAGAAGTAAATCCTGCTGAAGTATCAGCAATATTAAAAAGGCAATTATCAGGTTTTGAAGCAGAGGCTTCTTTAGACGAAGTTGGAACTGTCCTCACCATTGGTGATGGTATCGCCAACGTCTACGGTCTGGCTAATGTACAATATGGGGAATTGGTCCAGTTTGAAGGTGGTGTTGAAGGAATTGTACTAAATCTGGAAGAAGATAATGTTGGGGTTGTGCTCCTTGGATCATACAGGCAGGTTAAAGAGGGTTCTGTAGTAAAGAGGACGCAACGTATTGCATCTATAAAGGTTGGTGAAGGTATTGTTGGCCGTGTTGTGGATACTTTAGGAAATCCTATAGACGGGAAAGGAGCTATAGAAGGTGAAACTTTTGAGATGCCACTGGAGCGAAAAGCTCCCGGTGTTATTTACCGTGAGCCGGTAACCGAACCACTACAAACAGGTATTAAATCTATTGATGCGATGGTTCCTGTGGGTAGAGGGCAGCGTGAGCTTGTAATTGGTGACCGCCAGACCGGTAAAACAACTGTTTGTATTGATACCATTTTGAATCAGAAGGAATTTTACGATGCCGGTGAGCCGGTTTATTGTATATATGTTGCTATTGGACAAAAAGCTTCTACAGTTGCTGGTATTGCGAAGGTGTTGGAAGATAAAGGTGCTTTGGCTTATACCACTATTGTTGCAGCAAACGCTTCAGATCCTGCTCCAATGCAGGTTTATGCACCATTTGCCGGTGCTGCAATAGGTGAGTTCTTTAGAGATACAGGTCGTCCTGCATTAATTGTATTTGATGATTTATCCAAGCAGGCGGTTGCTTACCGTGAAGTATCACTTTTACTCCGTCGTCCACCGGGGCGTGAAGCATATCCAGGGGATGTATTCTTCCTGCATTCAAGATTACTTGAACGTGCTGCGAAAATTATAGGCAATGATAAAATTGCCGGGGAAATGAATGACCTTCCGGATGTTTTAAAAGATAAAGTAAAAGGTGGCGGATCTTTAACTGCACTTCCTTTAATTGAAACACAGGCAGGAGACGTTTCAGCATATATTCCAACTAACGTAATTTCGATTACTGATGGACAGATATTCCTGACTTCAGATTTATTTAACTCTGGTGTACGTCCCGCAATTAACGTAGGTATCTCGGTATCGCGTGTTGGTGGTAACGCACAGATTAAATCCATGAAAAAGGTTGCCGGTACCTTAAAACTTGACCAGGCCCAGTTCCGTGAACTGGAAGCTTTTGCCAAGTTTGGATCAGATCTTGACCCTGCTACGCTAAGTGTTATTGAGAAAGGTAAGAGGAACGTGGAAATCCTTAAACAAGGGCAAAACGATCCTTACCCCGTAGAGAACCAGATAGCGATCATCTTCGCAGGTTCCAAGAACCTTCTTAGGGACGTTCCTGTAGATAAGATCAGAGAGTTCGAAAAAGATTATCTTGAGTACCTGGATGCTAAACACAGAGACATTTTAGATACATTAAAAGCAGGTAAACTAACAGATGAGGTTACAGATACTTTGACTTCTGTAGCAAAAGAGCTTTCTTCGAAATATAAGAATAGTTAAGAGTCATAAGTTAGGAGTTAAGAGTTCTTGAAGAAATGATGTCTAATGTCAAAGATGAGTGAGAGTCCAATTCGAGTTAAAAGTTTTTCTTTTGCTGTAGATATTGTCAACTTTACTAAAACTCTTAAAGCTGATAAAGAATATGAATTGGCATCTCAACTCTTACGCTCCGGAACGAGTATGGAGCTAATGTAAGGGAGGCGCAAAGAGGCGTTAGTCTTAAAGATTTTAAAAATAAATTTGGAATAGCATTAAAGGAAGCTGAAGAAACTCAATATTGGTTGGAGCTAATTGAAGTAACTATAAAGCCTATTCCAGATGGTTTAAGAATGAAATGTGAGGAGTTAATAAAAATTTTAGTAGCTATTATTAAGAACTCATAACTTAAAACTCAGAATTCATAATTAACAAGAATGGCAAACTTAAAAGATTTACGTAACAGGATAACTTCGGTATCATCAACGATGCAGATTACCAGTGCCATGAAAATGGTTTCTGCTGCAAAGTTGAGTAAGGCGCAGGACGCCATAACCGCTATGCGTCCTTATTCTGAAAAGTTAACCCAATTATTGCAGGATTTAAGTGCGACCCTGGATGATGATGCTAGTAGCAAATTTGCAGAAGAACGGGAAGTGGAAAACATTTTGATTGTTGCTATTTCTTCCAACAGAGGTTTGGCAGGTGCTTTTAACACAAATATTATAAAAGCAGTAAGGAATAAAGCGAATACTGATTATCCCGGAAAGAACGTCGAAATTTATACCATCGGAAAAAAAGCTGATGATATCTTATCAAGAAATTTCACTATCTACAAGAACAATAATGAAATTTATGATGAACTGACATACGATAAAGTCGCTGAAATTGCCGAAGATCTAATGCAGTTATTCCTGGAGGAACGTTACGACAAGATTAAAATCGTTTATAACCAGTTTAAGAATGCCGCTACGCAAATAGTAACAGAAGAGCAGTTTCTTCCTATTGAGAAATTTGATACCGAAGAAAACAAGCAACTGGATTATATTTTTGAACCTTCGAAGATAGAAATTGTAAAAGAACTCATTCCTAAATCTCTTAAAATGCAGCTTTACAAAGCGCTGCGTGATTCTTTTGCTTCAGAACATGGGGCACGTATGACGGCAATGCACAAAGCAACTGAAAATGCGACAGAGCTTAGGGATGATCTTAAATTATCTTATAACAAAGCACGTCAGGCTTCCATTACCAACGAGATTTTAGAAATTGTCGGTGGAGCGGAGGCTCTGAGCAATTAGCGACTGAAAGGAGCAAATTCTTACAGGAGCGGAGGCTCTGAGCAATTAGCGACTGGAAAGGAGCAAATTCTTACAGGAGCGGAGGCTCTGAGCAATTAGCGACTGGAAAGGAGCAAATGCTTCAGGAGCGGAGGCTCTGAGCAATACTTAGTCCCAATTAACAACTAAAGAAGAGCAAAACAGTTTATATAAACCCGTAGCAGAACGTTACGGGTTTTTTCTTTGGCATCTATTTTGTTTCGTTATCTTTAATAAACATCTAGTATGAAACATATATACCTTATTTTCAGCAGTATTTTAATTTTCAGTTTTTTTACAAATTGTGGCGGCAATAAAGGTTTGCAGGACCGTGCACCGGCAAAGTTTCAGGCTGTTTATACCACTACGGAAAATTCCAGGCTTAATTTGCACATCCCTGTTACTGTCATTCAGGATAGCCGTATTTCTCTGGACAGTGTTTATTTCCGCGGAATGAAATCTGCACTTGTACAAAATGAGGAACTTCCAAATAAGTATGTTGCAGAATTCAACATTAAGGATTCAGAAATGGTAATGAGTAGTGATCCAAGAGAAGAGTACGGCAACAAAGCGCCTCAGAAACCGGAGAAAAGTCCGTTTGATATTGAAAGTGATGAAGCGATCCTGGTGTTTAGTCAGAATAATCAAAAAAAATATTATAAACTATCAGACATAACCGACTGGAATTAGGCGTTTAGTTTCTTATTTATTAAGATATTTGTAAAAACTAACCCACCGCTTGAGTACGTTAAAACGCTTTTTTCAAGACACTATTATTTACGGTTTTGCTACGGTTTTACCACGGCTCATGAATTTTATTCTTGTCCCGCTGCATACAGAATATCTGGGACCGGCAGGATATTCTGTTAATACCACATTTTATGTTTGGGCCACATTTTTTAATGTGATTCTTACCTATGGTATGGAGACCGCCTTTTTCCGGTTTTTTAGCCATTCCGAAGAAAAAGGGAAAGTCTTTTCGACTTCATTTCTTACGCTAAGTTGTACCACGGTCATTTTCTTTGTTCTGGTCTTTATTTTTAGGGGTTCGATTACTACATTGGTAGATTTACAGCCCGTATATTTCAATTATCTGCTGGGAATATTGGCACTGGATACTTTAGTTGTAATTCCTTTTGCTTATTTGCGTGCTACCAATCGTCCTCTAAAGTTTGCTTTGGTAAAAGTTCTGAATATTCTTGTGGTGGTTATTCTGAATTTTTATTTTTTCTGGTTTGTATCAGAGTTTCCTCAACTTGCTCCCGATTTAATACTGTCAAACTATTCTGAGGTAGATAAAGTAGGATATATATTCATAGCAAACCTCGCTGCCAGTGCAGTAACATTTTTGATTTTGGTTCCCTACTTCTTTAGAACCAGAGTGGACTTCAGCATGACCATTTTAAAACAAATGTGGAAATATGGCTGGCCGGTTATGGTCGCAGGCCTTGCTTTTGTAATTAATGAAAACCTGGACAAGCTGTTGCTAAAGGAAATGATCTCAGACGAAGTTATGGGAGCCTATGCAGGCTGCTATAAATTGGCTGTTTTTATGATGATCTTTATTCAGGCTTTTAGAATGGGGGCAGAGCCTTTTTTCTTCAATCACTCAAAGCAGGACAATGCAAAAGAAACCTACGCCACCATCCTGGAATATTTTGTCATTGCCGGTAGCCTGATCCTGGTGGTGCTGGTGGTGTACATAGACTTCTTTAAACAGCTTGTTATAAGGGATGAGGAATATTGGTTCACGATCGCCATTGTTCCCGTTATCCTCCTTGCAAATTTGTTTATGGGGATTTACCATAATCTGGCGGTATGGTATAAATTAACAGATAAAACAAGAATGGGCATGTACATATCACTTTTTGGTGCTGTAGTTACTGTTCTTTTTAATGTGCTTTTAATCCCGGTTATAGGTTTTATGGCTGCAGCATGGGCAACGTTGGCGGCATATGGGAGTATGATGCTCATTTCCTTTTTCCTGGGCCGCAGGTATTATCCTGTTCCCTATAATTTAAAAAAGATAGGGATGTATTTACTTATTTCTATTGGGCTTTGTGTAATTTCCTTTAAATTCTTCAGGGAAAATTATCTGGCAGGATCGTCTTTTGTAATTTTGTTCCTGCTCATAACTTTTTTTAATGAACGTAAGGGTTTTAAACAAATATTGAATCAATGAAAATTAAAATAATAAACAAGTCCGCACATAATTTACCAAATTATGAAACCGAAGCTTCGGCAGGAATGGATTTGCGGGCCAGTATTTCAGAAAAAGTTCTTTTAAAACCCTTGGAGAGGGCTATAATTAAAACCGGACTTTTTATAGAACTTCCGGAAGGTTATGAAGCCCAGGTACGGCCAAGAAGTGGTCTTGCTGCAAAAAAGGGAATAACCGTTCTCAATGCTCCCGGGACTATAGACGCCGATTATCGCGGAGAGATAGGTGTGATTCTTGTAAACCTTTCTAATGAAGATTTTACTGTAGAAAATGGGGAGAGAATTGCACAGATGGTGATTTCAAAACATGAACATATTGCTTGGGAAGAAGTGGACATCCTGGGAGAAACTTCCCGTGGTGTCGGAGGTTTTGGAAGTACGGGAAGTAACTAAGAGACTAATAAATATTACCATAGAATGAAATTCGACAACGAATTTAAAGAAGCAATTAGCCATCTTCCCGACAAAGAGAAAGATAAGCTGATTTTACGACTCTTAAAAAAGGACGTTACCCTGGCCAACCGGTTGCACTTTCAATTGGTAAACCCAAACTCTGTAGATGAGCAGCGCACAGAAATGGAAAGCAGGATTGTAAAGCAGGTTAGGCATATCACCAATACATTTTATTCGGTTGGTTATCTGAATATGGATGTTCGGTTTCTCAGTGGAGAGATTACAGAATACGTTAAAGTCACTAAAGATAAATTTGGGGAAGCAAGCCTTAATTTGTTAATGCTTATTGAAGTTTTAAAACAAAACAATGACAATATCCTGGCAGCCACACCTGGAAAAGCGAGAAAATTTTGTGTGGCGGTAGTTGCAAGGGTTTTTAAAATTATGCTGCTCATTAATAAAATGCATCCGGATGTATTACTGGATTTTGAAGATGACTTTAAAAAACTGGGACAATTATTGGGGAGCAATAAATACATGATGAAAGCAGCGATTAATAATGGCCTGGATGTGAACTGGTTACTGGGAGCTGAAATTCCAGAGGATATTGTAGCAATTCAAAAAGATCTTAGAAGTAAAGGATTTTTAAAATAAAAATAATTAATAAAGAATTATAGAATGAAGATTATAGTACCAATGGCAGGACGTGGATCAAGATTACGTCCTCATACTTTAACTGTTCCAAAACCATTAATTCCTATTGCAGGAAAACCTATAGTACATCGTTTGGTGGAAGATATAGCGAAAGTTCTGGATGAAAAGATCGATGAAGTGGCCTTTATAATTGGGGAAGATTTTGGCGAAAAAGTGGAGACCGATCTTAAGAAAATTGCTGAAAGTTTAGGTGCGGCATGTAGTATTTATTATCAGGACAAACCTTTGGGAACCGGCCATGCAATTATGTGTGCGAAGGATTCTCTTAGCGGCCCGGCGGTTATCGCCTATGCCGACACACTTTTTAAGGCCGACTTTACGTTAGATAAAGATGCCGATAGTGTGATTTGGGTGAAACAGGTGGATAATCCAAGTGCTTATGGTGTAGTTCAACTTAATGATAAACGGGAGATTACAGATCTTGTGGAAAAGCCGGAAGATTATGTCTCAGATTTGGCAATTATCGGCATATACTATTTTAAAGATGTCGCTTTATTAAAGAAAGAGTTGCAGGGAGTTCTTGATAAAAACATCATCAGGGGCGGAGAGTACCAAATTAATGATGGTATTGAAGCCATGAAGCAAAACGGACTGAGATTTGTACCTGGGAAAGTTGACGAATGGATGGACTGCGGAAATAAAAACGTTACTGTAGAAACTAACGGCAGAATGCTCAACTTTTTGCATCAGGACGGCGAAAAGCTAATATCCGATTCGGTGAAAATTAAAGATTCCGAAATTACAGAACCTTGTTACATTGGTGAAAATGTAGAATTGATCAATGCAAAAATAGGTCCTAATGTTTCTATTGGAAACGGTACAAAAATTACTGATTCCACAATCAAAAATAGTTTGATACAGACTTTTGCTGAAGTAAAGAACGCAAAGCTGGATAATGCCATGATTGGGAACTTCGCCAGGTTCGACGGCGATTTTTCTGAAATAAGTATTGGGGATTATTCGGTTTTGGAGTAACTAAGAAGTAAACCTCCAGGTTTTCAAAACCTGTGAGGTTTTTAAAGAACACGGTCTTCAGGGGCCTCAAAGGTGTTAAAAATGAGAAGAACCATCCTGATATTTGCCATTTTAGGGACTGCACTCTTTCAGGAGGTACAGGCCCAGGAGGAGGAGCAAATGCTTCAGGAGGTGAACAGGGACGATCTTGGGAATGTTTCAGACCAGTTTCAGGAGAATTTCTTTGAGGCACTTAAGCAAAAGGGCATTGAGAACTACGAAAAAGCGATAAGTGCCCTGGAAACCTGCAAAAAGCTGCAACCGGACAACGCTGTGGTCTTTTTCGAGATCGGGAAGAATTACAGAGCGATGGAGCAGTACGAAAAGGCGGTGGAAAACTTCAGTATTGCACATGAGCTTGAACCGGGAAGAGAAGCAATCCTTGCAGAGCTCTATAGCACATTCATGGAAGTACAGGATTATGCTGCCGCCGCTTCAGCAATTAAGAAGCTCGTGAAAATTGACAATTCTTATACTGAAGATCTTGCCAATGTCTATATGCTTAACCAGCAGTATGATGAGGCTTTAGCTGTTCTTGACGAGCTTGATTCAACTTTTGGAAACAGTAGCTATCGCGAACGGATCCGGAGGCAGATTTATGCACTTACTAATAATACCGTGGCACAAATTGGCAATTTGGAAGAAGGAATCGCTGCCGATCCCGAAAATGAGCAAAATTACCTTAACCTTATTTACGTCCATAGCCAAGAAGGTAATGAGGAGGAGGCTTATAAAATAGCTCAGGAACTCCTGGAAACAAATCCCGGTTCCACGTTGGTACATTTGGCGTTATACAAATTTTATCTGGACAGGGAAAAGCCTAAAGAGGCTGTTAATTCCATGAAAATTGTTTTTAGAAGTGAAGAAATTGACGCGGATTCTAAGTACAAGGTGCTCAATGATTTTTTACTTTTTTCCCGTCAAAATCCAGACTACGGAGAAGAATTAATGGAAGTGGCAGAATTACTTTCAGAACTTGAAGAAAAACCTGAACTCTACCAGGAACTTGGACAATATTTTCTTCGGAATAACAGGAAGAAAGAAGCACTTGAATATTTTCAGAAAGGCTTGAGTCAGGATCCAAACAATTTTGAGCTTACTAAAAATACGCTTTTGCTTCAGTTGGAGTTTCGGGAAATGGAATCAGCAAATAAACTGAGTGCAACTGCGCTTGAAATTTTTCCGGCACAGCCTGTGTTTTATTTGCTACGCGGGTTAACCTTAAATGCTTTGGAGAACTATCAGCAAGCCGAAGAAATTCTTACTTTTGGCCTGGATTATGTTATAGACGACAGGCGAATGGAGGCCGACCTGTATGGCCAGCTTGCAATAGCAAACGCCGGATTAAACAAGGTAGAAAAGGCAGAAGAATTCAGCAGGAAAGCTGAAATGTTAATGAAAGAAATAAATTAAATGTACAGCAGAATAATAGTATTACTAGTATTAACCGTGACAATGGTTTCCTGTGGAGGTGGACGTGGGGCTAAAAGAATAGCAACTAAAAATGCCGAAGCAGCCAATATTATAGCCAGGCACTACGATAACGAAATTCAGTATAACACCGTATCGGGAAAACTGAGGGCCGTTTATCAGGACGAAGATAGAACGCAATCGGTAAATCTAAGCTTCAGGATGGAAAAAGATAAAGCCATCTGGATGAGTGCGACGGTTTTGGGATTTCCCGTGGCGAAAGTTTATATCACGCCCAACTCGGTAAGTTATTATGAAAAAATCAGTAAAAGCTATTTTGATGGTGATTTCAGCTTGATTAGTGAATGGCTGGGAACTCCTTTGGATTTCAATAAACTCCAAAACCTGTTGATTGGGCAGGCTATTTATGATCTTCGGGAAGAAGCTTACGAAATGGAGCAGAGCCCACGTGGCTACCAATTCTTACCTGAAGAAACAGGGAGCATAAAAAGAATGTTTTTACTGGATCCTTCTCATTTAAAAGCATCTGCACAGCAGCTTGCACAGGAAGCCGAGAGTAGGAGCGTTACTATAACTTATTCGGATTATCAGACAATAGATGGAAATTTATTTCCGGAGAATATAAAGATAATTGCCAATGAAGGCGGCCGGCCAACAAACATTGAAATTACCTATCGCTCGGTAGAATTTGATGAAGAAGTGAGCTTTCCGTTTGATATTCCTTCAGGATATGATGAAATTAGCGTAAAATGAGACTGAAGAAGATTGTAAATATCGCTTTGTTTCTAATCGTGGTGGGCGTAGGCTTTAGTAGTTATTCACAGACGAACCGGGAAGAACTGGAGAAAAAGCGGCTGGAACTAAGGAATGAAATCCGGCGGATTAATGAACTCAGATCTACAAACAAACAAAAGGAAAAATCTGTTTTAACACAGGTTGAAGATCTTAACCAGCAAATAAGGAGTACAGAAAATCTTATAAAAGTTACAAATCAACAAGCTAATCTGCTCACGCAGGAAATCAATTCAAATACACGAAAAATTGGTGCACTGCGTAAAGAGCTGGAAAAATTGAAAGAGGATTACGCGAGAATGATTGAGAAGTCTTATAAAAGTAAATCCCAACAAAGCAGGGTAATGTTTCTTTTATCTTCTGAAAGCTTTTTACAGGCTTATAAGCGACTTCAATATATGAAGCAGTACACAAACTACAGGCAACAGCAGGGAGAGCAAATAAAGGGTCGCTCTCAAGATTTACAGCGTCTAAATTCCAGTCTGGCAAATCAGAAAGATGAAAAGGAAAAGTTAATTGTCGAAAACAGGAAAACACGGCAGCAATTGGAAGAAAACAGAAAGTCGCAACAGGCTTTAATGGCCACTATCAACAAAAAAGAAGGACAATTTGCATCTCAAATAAGACAGCGGCAGCAGGAAATTAACAAAATTGACCAGCAAATTGAAGAGATGATACGGGCATCTATTGCAAAAGCCAATGAGGGAACCGGTTCCACATCCCGTGATGTCTACGAACTTACTCCTGCCGCAAGAGCCCTGGCTGCAGATTTTGCGAAAAACAAGGGCCAACTGCCATGGCCGGTAAAATCTGGAGTGGTGACCATGCAATTTGGCGAACATGCACATCCTGTTGTGAAAACAGCCAGAATTAATAATAATGGCGTTAATATAGATACCGATCCCGGAGGAAAAGCAAGAGCAGTATTTAGTGGAACCGTAAGTGAGGTGCAGCTTCTAAAAGGAGCGAATAAGGCTGTAATGGTAAGGCATGGGGACTATATCACGATCTACGATAACCTGGACAAGGTTTACGTTAAAAAAGGTGACGTGGTGAGTACAGAGCAGGAGATAGGTGAAGTTGCCACTAACCGTACTACAGGAAAGACCACGCTACACTTCTTAATTTTTAAAAATACACAAAAAATGAATCCGGCAGATTGGGTTTATCAAATGTAGACTGGTACTACGCAACCTTTTCAGGAAATCAGCATCTATTAAATATATAACCTGTTTTTTTGATGAAAAAAATCTTCTTTCTGGTTGCAGCATACCTTTTCGTCTATAGTTGTACTCCTGTTTCTATTGTAGATAATAAGAGGCTTCAGGTGACCGGCACTATAGTTAACTCTGAAGGGCAGGCGCTGGATGGTTTTGATGTGGAGACCAGAACTTATGTGGGCACAGGCTTTTTTCTTGGGTCTCCCGACCTTAAAAAGATAAATGGAACCACAACAAATGCTGACGGGAAATTCTCGTTCACTTCACTCGATGTTGATTCAGACGAGCTTATCGTTCAGATAAATCCAAATTCTGATAGTCTTCAGGATAATTTTCAAAGCCTTACTTTCCTCGATAACAGGTCTGGCCGGGAAGAAACCTTACTGGATCTGGGAACTATTGTATTGAAGCGGAGGGTTAATATTACAGTGGTCTTTAACATAGAAGAACCTTTTGGAGTGCAACTGCTTTATCCCAATCCTTATCCAGTAATTACAATTAATAACTGGAACGAATTAGAAGAACTTCCCGAAGAACTGGAATATTCCCGTTTTCGGGATATGTATACGTTGGTAGAGGCAGATGACGATGGATTATACAGGTTAAGGCTGGAAACCCTGGAAAATTCTGAAATTATCCTCACTTACGGAGTCGATGGCATAACTACTGAATCTACAATTCTCATCTCTGGTGAAGAAGAAAGCCCTTATGAATTTACGCCTTAAAATTTTAGCACTTCTCCTGATTTTTGGAGTTTTTAATTCCAGCGCACAGGAACGGGATTCGATTTATACGCCACATTATGCGGGCAGGCTTCAAATTGATCTGGGGATACACCACAATTTTGCGTTGGGAGAAAATTTCCTGGGTGATGCCTACAGGCTCAAATTGGGCGGGGAATATGGCATGGATGTTTTTGTAAGTCCAAATTGGCTGGTTGGCATTCGTTTTGACCACATTGGTAGCAATGTGGAAAAACCGGAAAAGCTGGGAAATCTTGAATCCACCAGGATAAGAACTATTGCTCTTAATGGAGGATATGTTTATGAGGTACTTCCCCAAATAGACATTAGTCTTCTTGCGGCCATTGGGCGTGCTTCCTATAAGCATGAATCCTTTTTTCACACTAAATTTCATGACAGTGCCTTGGTGCTGTGGTTTCAGCCAAAAGTAGGCTACCGCATTACCAATAACCTGGGAATTTTTGCAGCAGGCAGGCTGCGGAAGGATTTTATGAATATAGATACTTCCCCCGAACTGGAAGATTATTTTGAACAATCTACCATCCTTACTTTATCCTTTGGCGTAAGAGTCACAACTAATTGATCTTTTATTCAAACAGAGCCTTAAGCTCTGTAGCTTCATTGGGTTTTAATTTCCCGGCGAGAACCAAACTCAATTGTTTACGCCTAAGGGCAGCAGCAAAACGTTCTTTTTCAAGATCTGTTTCAGGTTGAAGAGGCGGAACTTTTATTGGGGCGCCGGTTTCATCTACTGCCACAAACGTATAAATAGCTTCATTGGCCTTAGATCGCTGTCCGCTTTCACGATCCTCAACCCAGACGTCTATAAAAATTTCCATAGAAGATTTAAAAGCGCGGGAAACAGCAGCTTCCACTGTAACAACGCTTCCTAAAGGAACAGCTTTATTAAATGCCACGTGGTTTACTGAAGCCGTTACCACAATCCTGCGGCTGTGCCTGCGGGCGGCAATACTTGCAGCGCGGTCCATACGCGCCAGCAATTCTCCACCAAATAAATTGTTTAGCGGATTCGTTTCACTGGGAAGTACCAGATCTGTTAATGTTGTACGTGATTCTGCAGGCGTTTTTGCGTCCATTATATTCATTGGAATTTTCGGCAAAAATAAGGCGCATAAGGCGATTTATGCCCTAAAGAAGTATTAAAGTTCCTGAACGAGCAACCAGGCAGATTCGTTAGTCTTTTTAACCTCACGAAGCATATTTATTGCATCCCTCCTGGTTTGGTGGCTCGCATACACAACCTGGTGAAGTCCGTATTTATTGGCGCCAATTAGGCGTGCTTTATAACCTTCAGCACGAAGCTCATCCACTTTTTTTCCGGCGTTTTCTTCAACCCTAAAAGCTCCGGCCACGATATGGTAGTTTCCAGATTGCTTTTCAACATTAAAAGTTACTGCCGGTAAAGGATTGTCAATTATAAAGGTTGCCTGCTGGATTTGTTGCTGAAGCTGACCTTCGGCTTCCTGTTGTTCTGCAATGTTATGTTTGGAAACCTGGTCGCTGTAAATATTTAAACCTGCAAGACCGGAGAGTCCCAGTGCCAGTATTCCTACTGCTGCATACTTTAAATATGAGGATTTACGTCTTTCCGGAGTAAAAAGGAAAGGCGCTTTCTCTTCAATTTCTTCAACTTGTTCCTTATAAACTTCTCTATTTACCACTCCTGCCTGGAAAGAATCCAGTCCAAAGGAATCTGTAAAATAATTTATGCTGTTGTACGGTTCAAATGCTATAATATTTTCTGAAGAAAACACAAACTTGCCGATATTTGGCAAATCTGCCTGCTTATCTTCCTCGAGAGACTTTTCAAGCGAAGCTGCAAATTCACTAATTGCATAAACCGCATTGCTGTAAGAAACCTTTTCAGCCTCCGCAGTATAATTGGCAAGAAGACCATCGTTCTTCTGCAATTGCCTGTTAAAGGAAACGGTCTTTTTTGGAGGATAGAAAGATTCTGTTTCTTCATCTATATAAGCGGACTGCTTCTGAGAAAGGAAAGCTCCAAAACCCGGAAGTATCACGCATTCGTAACGATAGAGTAAATCCTGAATGTGCTTAGCTATGTTCATCGGTACAAAAATAAGAGTTCCAGCAGTAGGATAAAGTTACCTAAAGAAATTTTATTAACAAATGTTTTTTTCTGTATTTTTAGCCAAATTACCTCAATGGATTCCTCTGAACTTATTAATATCCTTGCTTTACAGCATATCCCCAATCTTGGGGATAATACCGCAAAAAAGCTAATCAGGCATTTTGGTTCTGCGGAAGCAATTTTTAAAGAGAAGAAACATAATTTACTGAAGATAAACGGAATTGGAGAAGCCCGTATCCAGGATTTGTATAAAGCTGATAATTTTAAAGCTGCAGAAAATGAACTGAAGTTTATTGAAAAGAACAACATTGGCTACTCTTACTTTCAGGATAAAGATTATCCCGAAAAACTGAAACATTGCTTTGATGGTCCAATCCTGCTTTTTAAGAGAGGAAATATGGATCTGCAACAAAAGAAGATCATAAGTATTGTTGGCACGAGAAGGATTAGCAGTCACGGCATGGCTTTTTGTGAAGAGTTAATCGAAGAGCTTAGCCCACTTGATCCTGTGATTGTTTCCGGTTTTGCTTATGGGGTAGATATTACAGCACAAAAGGCTGCAGTTAAGCATGGACTGCAGACAATTGGCTGCCTTGCGCACGGACTCAACCAGATTTACCCAAAGGTCCATAAAAGGTATATGCCTCAGGTTGAAGAAAACGGTGGGTTTTTTACTGATTTTTGGAGTACTGACAATTTTGACCGGAATAATTTCCTGAAAAGAAACAGGATTATTGCCGGATTAAGCGAAGCCACAATAGTTATTGAAAGTGCTGAAAAAGGAGGTTCTTTAGTTACGGCAGATATTGCAAATTCGTATAACCGGGAAGTTTTTGCCGTGCCTGGCCGCCCCGGTGATACTTACAGCAAAGGCTGCAATAATCTTATAAAATCCCAAAATGCCCATGTGCTGACTTCTGCTGCAGATTTGGTTTATATTTTAAATTGGGAAATCAAGAAGAAAAATGAAGCCGTTCAAAAGCAATTATTTGTAGAGTTGGAGCCAGATGAAGAAAACATCTTTGAATTTCTGCGGAATCATGGCAAGTCACAGCTGGATACCATTGCTTTAAACTGTAACTTCCCTACATATAAAGCTGCGTCACTTCTGCTTAACCTGGAATTAAAGGGAATTATAAGGCCCCTTCCCGGCAAATTATTTGAAGCAATTTAAAAAATTGAATTACACAACTTCAAAGCCATCTCCGTAGGCTTCTTCTTCAGTTAAAAAGACTCCTTCTAAAATTTCTACAGTTTGAGTCACTTCATTTAAATAGAAACAGAATTTTTCAAGTCCGCCTTTTTTCCCAGGAATTTCATCAATGTCATAAAGTACTGCTTTGGAAACTACATAATCCTTCTGATTATGAGTAGTTATGACCCTTAGAATAAATACATCCTTTATTTTTTTCTGAAGCTCGGTTCCATCTTCCAATTCTGCATTCAGCAAAAAAGTTCCGTCTTCTAACAACTGTACTTCCTCTACATCTTCAATTTCCAAAGATTTTGTCCAGTGGTATTTCTGTCCGGTTTGACCCTTATCAGCCTGAGCTGTAGAAAAATCAACATTTACAGATTTATATTCAATTTGAAGTTTCATATTGTTCTGCAAGAAAGTATTCTACTTTGGTCAACCTTAAACTTTAAACCTTAAACATTTCAATATCCAACTTTCTCCCTCACCCGTTGTAAAACGTCGTTGGCTACTGCTGTAGCTTTTTCGGCTCCTAATTTTAGCGCCTTATCTAACTCCGGCAGGTTGTTCATGTAGTAATCATATTTCTCCCTTGGCTCTTTAAATTTTTCTTTCAACACTTCAAAAAGTGCTTGTTTTGCATGGCCATAGCCATAATTTCCGCCTTCGTAATTTCCTCTCATTTCCGCAATTTGTGCCTCTGTTGCAACAAGTTGATATAAGGCAAAAACGTGGCAGGTATCAGGGTTTTTAGGTTCTTCTAGCGGAGTACTATCTGTTTGGATGCCCATAACCTGTTTTCTCAGTTTCTTATCTGTCTGAAAAAGGTTGATGGTGTTGCCTTTGGATTTACTCATTTTCTCACCATCTGTGCCCGGCACATACATGGTGTTTCTCTTAACTTTTGCTTCAGGAATAACAAAAGCCTCTCCTACTTTGGTATGGAACCTGGAGGCGACATCACGTGTAATTTCCAGGTGCTGTAACTGGTCTTTTCCCACCGGCACCACTTCGGCATCATAAAGAAGGATATCTGCCGCCATAAGCATTGGGTAATTAAATAGTCCCGCATTTACATCTTCCAGCCTGTCAGATTTATCTTTAAACGAGTGGGCCAGCGTTAAACGTTGAAATGGAAAAAAACAGCTAAGGTACCAGGAAAGTTCCGTTACCTGCGGGATGTCGCTTTGCCTGTAAAAAACGCTTTTTTCAATGTCCAGGCCGCAGGCGAGCCAGGTGGCCGCTACAGAATAGGTGTTGTTCCTTAGAGTTTCCGCATCTTTAATCTGGGTTAAAGAATGCATGTCTGCAATAAAAATAAAGGACTCATTTCCCGGCTGATTTGCCATATTTATTGCCGGCATAATCGCGCCCAGTAGATTTCCCAAATGCGGTGTTCCGGTACTTTGTACTCCTGTAAGTATTCTAGACATTGTTCTTTTTCAATTTTTTACAAAGTTATCTTTTTTAGCGAAATCAGTCGTCTCATTTTAGTACTTTTGGTTTCTATGGGGGTACTCAAGAAGTTCGCATTAGCTATATGGCGTCTCTGGTTTTATATATTGCTGGGACTTCCCATTATAATAATGTTGCCCGTTTTGCTGGTGGTAGCCTCTTCAGAAAAATTTTATCCCCAATACTTTATTTGTGCCAGGATCTGGGCCAAGTGTATTTTATACGGAATGGGTTTATTTCCAAAAGTGAGGCACGAGCAACACATGGAAAAGGACAAGAGCTATATGCTCGTGGCCAATCATACTTCTATGGTGGATATTATGCTGATGCTGGCTGTAAATAAGCATCCGTTTATTTTTGTTGGAAAGATGGAGCTGGCAAAAATTCCGCTTTTTGGATATTTTTACCGGCAAACGTGCATTCTTGTAGACAGGAAGAGCCAACGTAGCAGGCAGGAAGCTTTTAATGAGGCACAGCGAAGGCTTAAACAAGGAAACAGCATCTGCATTTTTCCTGAAGGCGGCGTTCCCGGGCATCAAAAATTGTTGTTGGACGAGTTTAAAGATGGTGCTTTTCGCCTGGCAGTAGAACATCAGATTCCTGTTGTACCTTTCACTTTTTATGATACTAAAAAGCGCTTTTCTTACGACTTCTTTTCCGGTGGGCCCGGAAAACTTCGGGCAAAAGTGCACCGCTTTATTCCGACTAAAGGTATGGTCGTGGCAGATAAGAGAGCCCTCAAAGAGAAAACGCATGAGGTAATTCTACAAGAACTTAAAAACCCTTCTTTCAACTAAAATTTAAAGCTGAACCCGGAATAAATTCCGAAGAAGAACGGCTGTACGTTTTGGGTATCCTTAAAAGTATTGAGCTGGTATTTAAAAATCGGTTCAAGGTTTATTTCAAAATCAGGAACAATCTCATAGCCCATTCCCATACCAATATTAGCACTAAAACTAACATTGTTAATATTATTGGCTTCCCCCAGCTCTGTACGCTGGTTGTTGGAAATAAGACTCACGCTGTTGTTATCCAGAAAAAAACTACTACCACCTCCAATAAGGTTCAAATCGAATTTTTTATCGATTAAAGCATATTCTATCTCCACCGGGACTTCTATAAAACCGTATTGCTGATTAATTTCGCCGGGTGCAGAACCGGAATTAATGGAACTAAATTCGTTATAGGATAAATCAGAATTGGGCATAGCTATAGTTGGGGCGTCACTAATTTCCACCACGTTAGAATTGTTGCGGTAATCTATGCTCGCTATATTTTGGGCAAAGGTCGTGGTGGTATAGGAAATTTGCTCAATATCATAACTCAGATTTACCTTGCTCACGCCTGTTCTAATTTTCAGTTTATCAGATAAGGTGTAGGCAACATTCACCCCATAGGCTAATGTGACCTGAGAATTGGTGTTATTGTTGCTAAAATTTGGGGAAATTGCATTGCCGCTGCCCATATTGTCATAAAAAATGGGTGCCGCATAGGTGCTTAACCTGATTTTGCTTTTTTCGGTCTCTGCTATTTCGGTTGTTGGATTTCTTTTTTCTTCGGCAAGCTCGGTAAGGGCGTTTTTTTCTTCAATTATGGCTTCTTCAGGCTCATTTTTAGCAATTTCTTCGGAATTTTCCTTCTGAAACTCATTTTCTTCGGAATTTTTATCATTTTTTGTTGCAATTTGGCTTTCTGCAACCTCAGAAGCTTCATTTTGATTACTTATTGCTTCTGAATTTCTATTTTCTTCAGAAGAAGCTTCTTCTTTATCTGAAGTATTTTGAGCGAGTGCCTTATTTTGCCAATTATCGGCCTTATATTCTTCAGTCGGCGCTTTCTCTTTATTTTCGGAAGGATTTGTGCTGTTCCCTTCAGCATTGCCGGAATTATCAACCAATCCGGAATTTGAAGAACGGCCGGTACTTCCCGAAATAAGATTATTCAGCAATTCTGAAGCGTTTTCAAAAGTTGCATTGTTCTCAGAGATTTCAATTTTAATTTCGGGACGATAAAATCCTTCGTCTTCAAGAATAAACTGTGTTTCCGGTACTGTTCCCGGTGCAAAATTCAGAAAACAGGCTAGTCCCAGGATAACGGCAAAAGCGGCAGCAATTCCGCCTACCTTATACCATAACGGAATAACAAGCGGCCTTTTGCGCTGCTTCTCTTCCAGCCTGGCTGCTATATTTTTCCAGACTTCTTCCTTTGGAGAGGCTTCAAAATCTTTGAATTTCTCCTGGTAAAGCCGGTCTATGTTTTTTCTTTCTTTCATCTTCATCAATTTAGAGGCTAATCAACTTCAGCTATAATGACTGCGCCTGACTGCCATTTTGATGGCTTACAATTTTATCCTTTAGAATATTCCTGGCCCGCGCCAGGTTTGATTTTGAAGTTCCTACAGAAATTCCCAACAATTCGGAAATTTCCTGGTGAGAATGTCCGTCCAGCGCATAGAGGTTAAAAACCTGCCGATACCTGTCCGGTAATTCCTGTACGGTTTTCAGCAAAAAATCTGCTTGGATCTCGTTTTCTTCTACTTCAACTTCGGGTTCTTCCATACGGTCTTCGTTTATAATTTCGAAGAACCTGTGTTTCCTGTGCTTTTGAAGGGCGGTATTAATCATTATACGCTTCATCCAGCCTTCAAAGGAACCCTGATCTTTGTATTGGGAGATTTTGTCAAAAATGGTAAGGAAGCCGTCCTGAAGGTTATCTTCAGCTTCTTGATAACCGGAAGAATATTTAAGGCACAGGCCAAAGAGCTTACCGGCATATAGCCTGTAAAGCTCCTCCTGTGCCTTAATATCCTGTTTCTTACAGTTTTTTATGAGCTTCTTTAGACTCACCAAAATAAGGTTTAGTTGCTGCTTTCGTCGCTTGAGTCTTCGCCATCGGTATCATCCTCGGTGTCATCGTCTTCATCTTCAGGAGCACCAACAGGGATTTCCACCTCAATATATTCTGCCTCGCCGTCTTCATCTATACCGCTTAAAAGGAAGAATGTGTAGATATCACCTTCATCTGCCGTAGTGGGGATACGAAGGTCTTCAATAGTCCTATCCCTGGTAAGATCCTCATCTTCTTCGTCACATACTGCCAGATCAGGATCAAAAGAGGTGTACACCCCAAGATATATGTTTAAACCATCTGATACCTGCTCCTCGCTGACATTTACTGTGTAATAGGAATGGCATGCGGAAGGAAGTTCGTAAGTGAGTTCAATATCGTAAGTCTCACCCGCCTCAAAGAATTCAGGAAAGTCGTAATCCGTAATTTGAGCATGCTCAAAAAGAATATTTGGCCCATCATCATCAGTATCACAACTCCATAAAGTAACAGCACAAACTAATAATAAAGTTAATTTTTTCATTTCTATTTTTCATTTAAAGTTTATACTCCTTAGATGCAGAAATGCTGAAAAGGTTGCGTTGAGATCAAAAAAAATCCCTTCGGAAAGGGATTTTTAAATTTGATTATTCGTTAGCGACTTTTATCGCTTGTTTTATTTTGGTTTCCAGCTCGTCCATAAGATCCGGATTGTCCTTTAGAATGGTTTTTACGGCATCCCTTCCCTGGCCAAGTTTAGTATCTTCGTAACTAAACCAGGAGCCACTTTTCTTGATAATTTCGTAATCTACGCCAATATCAATGATTTCACCAATCTTGGAAACACCTTCGCCGTACATGATATCAAATTCTGCAGTTTTAAAAGGCGGGGCAACTTTGTTTTTCACCACTTTTACGCGGGTTTTATTACCCATCACATTGCTGTTACTGTCTTTTATTTGTGTCGACCTTCTAATATCCAGCCTTACCGAAGCATAAAATTTAAGCGCATTTCCACCGGTGGTAGTTTCAGGATTCCCGAACATTACCCCAATTTTCTCCCGTAACTGATTAATAAACATCACTGTACAGTTGGTTTTGCTAATGGAAGCAGTAAGTTTTCTAAGTGCCTGGGACATTAATCGGGCATGAAGTCCCATTTTGGAATCTCCCATTTCCCCTTCAATTTCACTTTTTGGAGTTAAGGCTGCAACAGAGTCAATTACTATTATGTCTATCGCTCCCGAACGGATT